>NZ_JAKUFR010000025.1:0-59264 GCF_022663555.1 Bacillus cereus group sp. BfR-BA-01381 | reverse complement strand
GAGCCTTTGAAACCGGAGCGCTAGCTTCGGTGGAGGCGCTGGTGGGATACCGCCCTGACTGTATTGAAATTCTAACCTACGGGTCTTATCGACCCGGGAGACAGTGTCAGGTGGGCAGTTTGACTGGGGCGGTCGCCTCCTAAAGTGTAACGGAGGCGCCCAAAGGTTCCCTCAGAATGGTTGGAAATCATTCGTAGAGTGCAAAGGCATAAGGGAGCTTGACTGCGAGACCTACAAGTCGAGCAGGGACGAAAGTCGGGCTTAGTGATCCGGTGGTTCCGCATGGAAGGGCCATCGCTCAACGGATAAAAGCTACCCCGGGGATAACAGGCTTATCTCCCCCAAGAGTCCACATCGACGGGGAGGTTTGGCACCTCGATGTCGGCTCATCGCATCCTGGGGCTGTAGTCGGTCCCAAGGGTTGGGCTGTTCGCCCATTAAAGCGGTACGCGAGCTGGGTTCAGAACGTCGTGAGACAGTTCGGTCCCTATCCGTCGTGGGCGTAGGAAATTTGAGAGGAGCTGTCCTTAGTACGAGAGGACCGGGATGGACGCACCGCTGGTGTACCAGTTGTTCTGCCAAGGGCATAGCTGGGTAGCTATGTGCGGAAGGGATAAGTGCTGAAAGCATCTAAGCATGAAGCCCCCCTCAAGATGAGATTTCCCATAGCGTAAGCTAGTAAGATCCCTGAAAGATGATCAGGTTGATAGGTTCGAGGTGGAAGCATGGTGACATGTGGAGCTGACGAATACTAATAGATCGAGGACTTAACCATATAATATGTAGCAAATGTTATCTAGTTTTGAAGGAATATGCCTTCATAGTTTGGTGATGATGGCAGAGAGGTCACACCCGTTCCCATACCGAACACGGAAGTTAAGCTCTCTAGCGCCGATGGTAGTTGGGACCTTGTCCCTGTGAGAGTAGGACGTCGCCAAGCAACTAAACACGAGTCAAATGACTCGTGTTTTTTCGTGTTTTATTTTATAATCCATAGTAATTAAAAATGTATTTAAATAATTATTATTTTGATTAAATACAGGAGAATGTGGCTAGGATAGTAAATAAGCAAAAGAGTTGCAAATTTTATTAATACGTATATAATTAAAGTCAAAGATAGTCAAAGTCAATAAAGGTGGCGGATAAATGAGAAATATATCTGATATCATTGAGCAATATCTAAAGCAAGTTATTGACTTAAGTAATAATAATGTGATTGAAATCAAAAGAAATGAGATTGCGGATCGATTCGAGTGCGTACCATCTCAAATCAATTATGTAATCAATACCCGTTTTACGTTAGAAAGAGGATTTGTAGTAGAAAGTAAACGTGGTGGAGGAGGTTACATTCGCATTATAAAAGTCAAACTGCATGATGATATAGACATTATTGATCAAATGCTTCATATGATTGATCATAGCGTTGCGCAAGGAAATGCAGAGAGTATGATTATACGTTTAATAGAAGAGGGAATCATAACGAATCGTGAAGCTAAACTTATGTTAAGCGTACTAGATCGTTCTGTATTATCAATGGATGTTCCTTCTCGAGATGAACTTAGGGCTCGAATATTATGCGCAATGTTAAGAACACTGAAATATAAATAAATACAGCTTTTGTAAAAGAATAATAACTAAGAGATAAGGCAGTTAAATATTGTAGAAGTTTTGAAAAAAAGAACACGCACTTTTATGTAAACGAATAAAGGAAAGTGAACAGTCTAGTAATGTATGAAAAGTACTATGAGATAGATCGTTCCTGTTGTAAAGGTGGGGATAGTGATGACTTGTCAAAACTGTAATATAAGACCAGCAACTTTACATTATACAAAAGTAATTAACGAAAAGAAGGCGGAAGTTCATCTTTGTGAGCAATGTGCAGAACAAAGTGGCTATACGTCTTTCTTTCAATCATCGCAGTCTAACTTTTCATTCCATGATTTATTTGCTGGGTTATTACACGGTGAATCAACAATGTTTGAAGAAGGAAAAAGCGGATTTTCAAACACAAATATATTAAGATGTCCAGATTGTAAAATGACATGTGAGCAACTTACAAAGGTAGGACGCTTTGGATGTGCTTCTTGTTACGATACATTTAAGGAACATTTAAAGCCGTTATTAAAACGTCTTCATGGCGGGCATACAGATCATTGTGGAAAAATTCCGAAGCGTATAGAAGGAAATATTCACTTAAAGAAAGAATTAGATGAACTAAAACTCATTCTGAAACAATACGTACAGAAAGAGGAGTTTGAGAAAGCTGCTGAAGTAAGGGATAAAATTAGAAACCTTGAAAATCAGCTTAGTGAGCATAGAGAGGGGGAATAGTTCTATGTCACTGGACAAAATTATGAATGAAGCGATTAGTCCATGGATGAAGGGGGATGGCCCTGATTCTGATATTGTTTTAAGTAGTCGAATTCGTTTGGCTCGTAATTTTAAAAAATATCAATTCTCTACTATGCAAAATGAAGAAGAAGCTAAACTGATTCAAGAATTATTTAAAAAGGAATTTATAAATAAAACGGTAGAACCTTTTGGAGAGTTTGAGCTATTAAAAATGAATGAATTAACGCCTCTTCAAAGGAGAGTATTAGTTGAAAAGCATTTAATTAGTCCCAACCTTGCAGGAACAGAATATGGAGCATGTCTATTGTCAGAAAGCGAACATATTAGTGTTATGCTGAATGAAGAAGACCATATTCGGATTCAGTGCTTATTTTCAGGATTGCAGTTATCAGAGGCTCTTCAAAGTGCCAATCAAATAGATAATTGGATTGAGAAAGAGGTTGAATATGCTTTTGATGAATCACTTGGATATATTACAAGCTGTCCTACTAATGTTGGTACAGGATTGAGGGCTTCTGTAATGATTCATTTACCGGGACTCGTTTTAACGAAAAGAATTAGCCGTATTATACAAGTAATTCAAAAATTAGGGTTAGTAGTAAGAGGAATATACGGTGAAGGTAGCGAAGCGTTAGGTAATATATTTCAAGTGTCAAACCAAATGACGCTAGGAAAATCTGAAGAAGATATTATTGCAGATTTAAAGAGTGTCATTCAACAAATCATACAGCAAGAAAAGATGGCTAGAGAATTAATTGTACAAAATTCAAGTATTGAGCTTGAAGATAAAGTTTATCGCTCTTATGGCATATTAGCCAACAGTCGTTTAATTCAATCTGCGGAAGCAGCCAATTGCTTATCAGATTTACGACTTGGTATTGATTTAGGATATATAAAAGGTATATCGAGAAATATTTTGACTGAGCTAATGGTTCTTACACAGCCAGGCATTTTACAACAATATGCAGGAGGACCTTTAGGACCAGAAGAAAGAGATTATCGAAGAGCAACCTTAATCCGTGAGCGATTACGTATTGAAAAAAACTAAGCGCAAGTAGGAGGCGATTTCTATGATGTTTGGAAGATTTACAGAAAGAGCACAGAAAGTATTAGCTTTATCTCAAGAGGAAGCGATTCGTATTGGGCATAACAATATTGGAACAGAACATATTTTACTTGGGCTTGTACGCGAAGGTGAAGGAATTGCAGCAAAAGCGTTGATTGCTCTTGGATTAAGCCCGGAGAAAGTTCAAAAAGAGGTAGAAGCGTTAATTGGGCGCGGAACAGAAGCTTCTCAAACTGTACATTATACACCGCGTGCTAAAAAGGTTATTGAGTTGTCTATGGATGAAGCTCGCAAATTAGGCCATTCTTATGTTGGAACAGAACATATCTTACTTGGTTTAATCCGCGAAGGTGAAGGGGTAGCAGCACGTGTTTTAAATAACTTAGGTGTTAGCTTAAATAAGGCAAGACAACAAGTATTGCAACTTCTTGGAAGTAATGAAGCAAGTTCAGGTCATCAAGGTGGTTCTTCAACAAATGCAAATACACCAACACTTGATAGCTTAGCACGTGATTTAACAGTTGTTGCACGTGAAAATCGTTTAGATCCTGTTATTGGACGTGGTAAAGAAATTCAACGTGTAATTGAAGTTTTAAGTCGTAGAACAAAAAACAACCCTGTATTAATTGGGGAGCCTGGTGTAGGTAAAACGGCAATTGCAGAAGGATTAGCACAACAAATCGTAAATAATGAAGTTCCTGAAACTTTAAGAGATAAGCGTGTTATGACACTAGATATGGGTACAGTGGTAGCCGGAACGAAATACCGTGGTGAATTTGAAGACCGTTTGAAGAAAGTAATGGATGAAATCCGCCAAGCAGGAAATATCATTCTATTTATTGATGAACTTCATACATTAATTGGTGCAGGTGGCGCAGAAGGTGCTATTGACGCATCGAATATTTTAAAACCATCTTTAGCTCGTGGGGAATTACAATGTATTGGGGCGACAACGTTAGATGAATATCGCAAATATATTGAAAAAGACGCAGCTTTAGAGAGACGTTTCCAACCAATTCACGTTGATGAGCCAAGTTTAGATGAATCAACTCAAATTTTGAAAGGTTTACGCGATCGTTATGAGGCACATCACCGCGTATCTATTACGGATGATGCAATTGATGCAGCTGTAAAGCTTTCAGATCGTTATATTACAGATCGTTTCTTACCAGATAAAGCAATTGATTTAATTGATGAAGCTGCTTCAAAGGTTCGCTTACGCTCTTATACAACACCACCAAATCTAAAAGAGCTTGAAGTGAAGCTTGAGGAAATTAGAAAAGAGAAAGATGCAGCTGTACAAAGTCAAGAATTTGAAAAAGCTGCTTCGTTACGTGATATGGAACAACGCTTACGTGAGAAGTTAGAAGATACGAAGCGTCAATGGAAAGAGCAACAAGGAAAAGAAAACTCAGAAGTGACAGTAGAAGATATTGCAAATGTCGTTTCTACGTGGACTCGTATCCCGGTTTCTAAACTTGCACAAACAGAGACTGATAAATTATTAAACTTAGAATCGATTCTTCACGATCGTGTTATTGGTCAAGATGAAGCAGTAGTAGCTGTAGCGAAAGCTGTTCGTCGTGCTAGAGCAGGCTTGAAAGATCCGAAACGTCCGATTGGTTCATTTATTTTCTTAGGACCAACAGGTGTAGGTAAAACGGAGCTAGCAAGAGCGTTGGCAGAATCTATGTTCGGTGATGAGGATGCAATGATTCGCATCGATATGTCTGAGTACATGGAGAAGCATTCTACTTCTCGTTTAGTTGGATCTCCTCCAGGATATGTTGGATATGAAGAAGGTGGACAATTAACAGAAAAGGTTCGCCGTAAGCCATATTCAGTTGTCTTATTAGATGAAGTAGAGAAAGCTCATCCTGATGTGTTTAACATTTTACTACAAGTATTAGAAGATGGTCGCTTAACAGATTCTAAAGGGCGTACAGTTGATTTCCGTAATACAATTGTTATTATGACATCTAACGTTGGTGCAGAAGCGTTAAAACGTAATAAACATCTTGGATTTAACGTACAAGATGAGAGCCGCGATTATTCAGATATGAAAGGTAAAGTAATGGATGAGCTGAAAAAGGCATTCCGTCCAGAATTCTTAAACCGTATTGATGAAATTATCGTGTTCCATATGCTTGAGAAAAAACATATTCAAGAGATTGTAACACTTATGGTAAATCAGTTAGTAAATCGCTTAAAAGAGCAAGAAATTGAATTGCATTTAACAGAAGGAGCGATTTCGGCTATTGCTGATAAAGGGTTTGACCGAGAGTACGGTGCTCGTCCGCTTCGTAGAGCAATTCAGAAACATGTAGAAGATAGACTATCGGAAGAACTTTTAAAAGGTGCTATTGAGAAAGGACAAAAAGTTATCTTTGATGTTGAAGGAGAATCATTTGTCATTCATAGTGCTGAAAAGGTAAAATAAGTATAGACAAACTAAGAGGGCTACGAGATAGCCCTCTTTCTTGTACGACAAGGATAAATTGTTTATAGATGAAAGTGAAGTGAGATATAAAACGATATGGCTAAAAAGAAAACAAAATTCACATGTCAAGAGTGTGGGTATCAGTCGCCAAAATATATGGGGAAATGCCCTGGATGTGGTCAATGGAATACGCTTGTTGAAGAGATGGAACCGGTTGTATCATCAAGGCGCCTTAATTATGCCAATGCAATTCAAACAGAAGTAACAAAACCAAGACGTCTAACAGAAGTGGAAACAAAGTCTGAGGCGCGTATTGAAACAAAATTTCAAGAATTTAACCGTGTACTTGGTGGCGGGATTGTAGATGGATCCTTAGTACTGATTGGTGGAGACCCCGGGATTGGAAAATCAACGTTACTGTTACAAATATCATCGCAATTAGCAGATTCTTCATATGATGTCCTATATATATCGGGTGAAGAATCAGCAAAACAGATTAAACTGCGTGCGGATCGTTTACATGTAAATGGTAGTAATCTATTTGTTGTATCAGAGACGGATTTACAGCGAATTGCAACACATATTGAAGAGGTGAACCCAGCCTTTGTTGTTATTGATTCTATTCAAACAATACATCTACCTGAAGTAACATCAGCGCCGGGAAGTGTGGCACAAGTTCGTGAATGTACAGCGGAATTAATGAAACTTGCAAAAACGAAAGGAATCCCTATTTTTATCGTTGGACATGTGACAAAAGAGGGAGCGATTGCAGGACCTCGTATGTTAGAACATATGGTCGATGCAGTTCTTTACTTTGAAGGAGACCGTCATCATACATACCGCATTTTGCGAGCAGTAAAGAATCGTTTTGGTTCTACGAATGAAATGGGTATTTTTGAAATGAAAGAGCTTGGCCTTGCAGAAGTATTAAACCCTTCTGAAATTTTTCTTGAGGAAAGACCAGTTGGGGTTGCAGGATCAACAGTGGTTGCCTCAATGGAAGGAACAAGACCAGTTTTAGTAGAAATACAAGCATTAATCTCCCCTACTAGTTTTGGAAACCCTCGAAGAATGGCAACGGGAATTGATCATAACCGTGTATCGCTTATTATGGCAGTGCTAGAAAAAAGAACAGGCTTATTATTGCAAAATCAGGATGCATATTTAAAAGTAGCAGGTGGTTTGAAGTTAGATGAACCAGCAATTGATTTAGCTGTCGCTTTAAGTATAGCTTCAAGTTTTAGAGATAAATCTACGGCACCAACCGATGCGGTAATAGGAGAAGTAGGATTAACTGGAGAAATAAGAAGAGTATCAAGAATTGAACAACGTGTACAAGAAGCAGCTAAATTAGGATTTCAACGCGCTATTATTCCTAGAAAAAATTTGGGAGGATGGACAATTCCAGATGGGATTGAGGTAGTTGGTGTATCTAATTTAGGAGAAGCGCTTCGTTTGACATTAGGAGGCTAGGCTATGGAAGAAAACAAGCAACGTGTCAAAAGTATGATTAATATTTTACAACTTGTGGCCCCAGGAACACCACTGCGCGAAGGGATAGATAATGTACTTCGCGCACAAACAGGGGGATTAATTGTTCTTGGATATAATGAGCAGATTAAAAGTATTGTTGATGGAGGTTTTCATATTAATTGTGCATTTTCTCCGGCTAGTTTATACGAATTAGCAAAAATGGATGGGGCACTTATTTTAAATGAAACTGGAAGTAAAATTTTGATTGCGAACGCACAGTTAGTTCCAGAGTCATCTATCGACTCTATTGAGACAGGTATGCGCCACCGAACAGCGGAGCGTGTAGCAAAGCAGACTGGTAGCCTTGTTGTGGCTATTTCACAAAGACGTAATGTAATTACACTATACCAAGGGAATTTACGTTATACACTAAAAGATATAGGTGTTATTTTAACAAAGGCAAACCAGGCTATTCAGACGTTAGAAAAATATAAGGCTGTATGGAATGATGGGATTACGAATTTGGGCATTCTAGAATTTGAAGAGGTTGTTACAATGTCCGAGGTGGTTCATGTTTTACATAGTGTTGAAATGGTACTACGTATTAAAAATGAAATATTGAGCTATATTCATGAATTGGGAACAGAAGGTAGGTTAATTCGTTTGCAACTTACGGAACTACTAGCCGACTTAGAAGCAGAGGCAGCGCTATTAATTAAAGATTACTATCAAGAAAAAACACAAGACCATCATCAAATTTTGAAAAAGTTACAAGAGCTTGCGAATACACAACTTCTAGAGGATAGTGATTTAGTTAAATTGCTCGGATATCCGGGACAAACGAGCTTAGAAGAAAGTGTGACGCCGAGAGGATACCGAATCACAAGCAAAATTTCGCGTGTTCCACCACTTATCATTGAAAATTTAATTAATCGATTTAAAACCTTGCAGGGTGTTTGTCGTGCAACTATTAATGAATTAGATGATGTGGAAGGAATTGGAGAAGTCAGGGCGAAGAAAATACGAGAAGGCCTAAAAAGAATTCAAGAGCATCTCTATATGAGTAGACACAATTAAGAATATTACATTGATTCCATAATATAACGACACTAGAACATTTTTGGTATATGATATGATATATTGGTAAATAAAACTATTTATAAAAAAACACGTCCGCTTTTGCATTCGGCGTTTTGATTAGCGAAACAATGGTTAATAATGAGTAGGAGGTGGTTGGATGTTAAAACGGATTGTACAGCTCTTCTTTTTAGTAATCGGGGGAGCGTTAGGGATTTACTTAATCCCAAAAGTTATTAATGTATTAGACATCGGTGCCGTTCCTTTATTGGAAGGATCGTATGTTCGTGCAATTATTGGTGCAATTATTTTATTTTTAACAACATTTTGGCTTGTAGATTATATTGTTCAACTTATTAAGCATATTGAAGAGGCTCTTGTAAAGGCGCCTGTAGCAGATGTTTTATTTGGTACATTAGGGTTAATCTCTGGGCTTATTGTTGCGTATTTAATTTTAATACCAATTCGTGAATTTACAATTCCAGTTATTAGTACAGTGTTGCAAGTGTTCTTTACTCTTTTACTAGGATATTTAGGATTCCAAGTAGGGTTTAAAAAGAGGAATGAATTGCTAGGATTATTTACATTACCACAACGTGGGAAGAAGAAAAATAATAATAGTGAGAATGAAGAACCAGAAAATGAGGTAGAAGAATCTTTAGCGCATTGGAAAATTCTTGATACAAGTGTAATTATCGATGGACGTATTGCTGATATTTGCCAAACAAAGTTTTTAGAAGGAACAATTGTCATTCCACAATTCGTGTTAGAAGAACTTCAACATATTGCCGATTCTTCTGATGCTTTAAAACGTAATCGTGGTCGTAGAGGATTAGATATTTTAAATCGTATTCAAAAAGAGATGCCGATTCCGGTAGAAATTTATGAAGGCGATTTCGATGATATTCAAGAAGTGGATAGCAAACTTGTAAAGTTAGCGAAAATCACTGGTGGAACGGTAGTAACGAATGACTTCAACTTAAACAAGGTCTCTGAATTACAAGGGGTAACGGTGTTAAACATTAACGATTTAGCTAATGCAATTAAACCTGTTGTACTCCCAGGTGAAGAACTAAGTGTTTATGTTGTAAAAGATGGAAAAGAACAAAATCAAGGTGTGGCATATTTAGATGATGGCACAATGATTGTAGTAGAAGATGGTAGAGAATATGTAGGCTCACAACTCGATGTACTCGTTACGAGTGTGTTACAAACATCGGCGGGGCGTATGATTTTTGCCAAACGTAAATTATTAGAAAAAGCATTATAAGTAGAGGATTATTAATATGTATACATTAATTATTCCAGCAGCGGGTCAAGGAAAGCGGATGGGTGCTGGCAAAAATAAGTTGTTCTTACTTATTAATGAAGTACCGATTATTGTGCATACGTTACGTGCTTTTGAAAAGGATAGAGCATGTAAAAATATTATTATGGCAATTAATGAAGAAGAGCGTCCGTATTTTGAAGAGTTAATGCAGAAGTATCCGGTTAAAAAGCCAGTGCAATTTATTCAAGGTGGAGCTGAAAGACAAGATAGTGTATATAACGCGATTCAGCATACGAGTGATGTTGAGTATGTTCTTGTACATGACGGTGCGCGCCCGTTCGTAACGAATAAAGTGATTCAAGATGTATTAACTGCAGCAGAAAAATATGGAGCTTCCATTTGTGCGGTGCCAGTGAAAGATACTGTTAAGAAAGTAGAGCAGGGTGTTGTTGTAGAAACAGTAGAAAGATCTCAGCTTAAAGCTGTACAAACACCTCAAGGGTTCTCTGTTTCTCTTTTGTTAGAAGCTCATAGAAGTGCGAAACAGAGTTGTTTTCTTGGTACAGATGATGCAAGTCTGGTAGAACGTATCGGGAAGCAAGTAGGTGTAGTAGAGGGGAGTTACTATAATATTAAGGTGACGACTCCAGAGGATTTACTAATTGCTGAAAGTTTTCTTCACGTTCAAAAGAAATGATAGCAATGATTATAGCGAAGAAAAGCTCGGCAACAGCCGGGCTTTTCTTTATAAGGATAGCGATATAATATAGAATCATAAAGCTCAGTAGTTTAGCTCGAGGAGGATGTAAAAAATGTTTCGAATTGGACAAGGTTTTGATGTACATGAATTCGCAGAGGGTAGACCGTTAATTATTGGTGGGGTTACAATTCCTCATGAGAAAGGATTAATCGGTCACTCCGATGCAGATGTATTGTTACATACAATCGCGGACGCATGTTTAGGTGCAATTGCAGCAGGAGATATAGGAAAACATTTCCCTGATACAGACCCTGCCTTTAAAGATGCTGATTCAGCTGTATTGTTGCAAAAGGTTTGGGAATTTGTGCGTGAACAAGGTTATGAATTAGGGAATTTAGATTGTACAATTATTGCTCAAAAGCCAAAAATGGCACCACATATTGAAAGTATGCGTAAACGCATTAGTGAACTATTAGAAACGTCTATTGATAATATCAATGTAAAGGCAACAACAACAGAAAAATTAGGATTTACAGGTAGAGAAGAAGGAATTGCTTCTCAAGCAGTTGTTTTATTACATAAAAAATAATGGTTTTTAATTCGTAAGATGGATAATCACATTTTTTTGGTGTACAATTATAGAATGTGTTGACATTAAGAATGGAAGGTGTACCAATTATGGAAAAGCAAGTGAGAGTGCGCTATGCGCCAAGTCCAACAGGACACTTACATATCGGAAATGCGCGTACGGCATTATTTAATTATTTATTTGCTCGTCATCAAGATGGTAAGTTTATTATTCGTATTGAAGATACTGATGTAAAACGTAATGTTGCTGGTGGAGAAGAAAGCCAATTAAAATACTTGAAATGGCTCGGTATGGACTGGGATGAAGGTGTTGATGTTGGTGGTGAATTTGGACCATATCGTCAAACAGAGCGTTTAGATATTTATAAAAAGTTATATGAAGATTTATTAGAGCGTGGTTTAGCTTACAAATGTTATATGACAGAAGAAGAACTAGAAGCAGAACGCGAAGGGCAAATTGCTCGTGGTGAAACACCTCGTTACGCAGGTAACCACCGTGATTTAACTGAAGCGCAAGTGAAAGAATTTGAAGCTGAGGGACGTATTCCAAGTATTCGTTTCCGTGTACCAGCTGACCGTGATTACACATTTAAAGATATTGTAAAAGATGAAGTTGCATTCCATTCAAATGATTTCGGTGATTTCGTTATCGTGAAAAAAGATGGGATTCCAACTTATAACTTTGCAGTAGCAGTAGATGATCACTTAATGGAAATTACACACGTGCTTCGTGGTGATGACCATATTTCAAACACGCCAAAACAAATGATGATTTATGAAGCTTTCGGTTGGGATATTCCACAATTCGGTCATATGACTTTAATTGTAAATGAAAGCCGTAAAAAATTAAGTAAGCGTGATGAATCTATTATTCAATTTATTGAGCAATATAAAGAGCTTGGATATCTTCCAGAAGCAATCTTTAACTTTATTGCATTACTAGGTTGGTCGCCAGTAGGAGAAGAAGAAATCTTCTCTCAAGAAGAGTTTATCAAAATGTTCGATGCAGCTCGTTTATCAAAATCACCTGCATTATTTGATTCTCAAAAACTAAAATGGATGAACAACCAATATATGAAAAAGCAAGATTTAGATACGGTGGTAGAATTAAGCTTACCGCATTTAGTGAAGGCTGGACGTATAGGTGAAACTTTAAGTGAACAAGAACAAGCTTGGATTCGTGATGTAATTGCGTTATATCATGAACAAATGAGCTTTGGAGCTGAAATTGTAGAGCTTTCTGAAATGTTCTTCAAAGATCATGTTGATTATGAAGAAGAAGGACAAGAAGTATTAAAAGGTGAACAAGTACCAGAAGTACTTCGTGCATTTGCTGGTCAAGTAGAAGCACTAGAAGCTATGGAACCGGCAGCAATTAAGGCTGCTATTAAAGCAGTTCAAAAGGAAACAGGTCATAAAGGTAAAAACTTATTTATGCCAATCCGTGTTGCAACTACTGGTCAAACACACGGCCCAGAGCTTCCTAATGCTATTGCACTTCTTGGAAAAGAAAAAGTTTTAAATCGTCTTCAAAAAGTAATTGGTTAACATTTTCTAGGTTTAGAAATATAATAAGTATACTTAAAACCTAATAAGGAAAAGCGACGAGAAGGAGAAGTAGAAAATCAGGCTTTTTACAGAGAGAACCACCTTAGGCTGGAAGTGGTTTATAAGCGGGTTTTTGAAATGCCCCTTCGAGTCTTCTGCTGAACAGCAAATGGTTTTGCGAAACGTCTTAGGACATAAAGTAAGCAGAAGCGGTGTACACCGTTATCAGAGATGAGTTTGAGGCTTTTTTTAGCCTAAACAGAGTGGAACCGCGCTTATAAGGCGTCTCTGTCAATATGACAGAGGCGTCTTTTTTTATACCGTAAAATTGGGTATGAGTGTAAGTTTTATCCACGTGTATAAAGATTTAGGGGGATAAGTAGGGAGTTAGTTCACTTGAAAAAGCAGCCCATAAAGGGGAGGGAACGTCGATGTTTAAGAGGCTTCGGGAAGATATTGAAGTCGTTTTTGAACAGGATCCAGCGGCAAGAAGTTATTTCGAAGTCATTTTGACTTACTCTGGATTACATGCAGTTTGGGCCCATCGAATTGCACATGCTTTTTATAAAAAGAATTTCTTCTTTATTGCACGTTGGATCTCACAAGTTAGTCGTTTCTTTACTGGCATTGAGATTCATCCAGGAGCAACAATTGGTCGTCGTTTTTTCATTGACCATGGAATGGGGGTTGTAATTGGAGAAACGTGCGAAATTGGTGACAATGTAACGATCTATCAAGGAGTTACATTAGGTGGTACGGGTAAAGAAAAGGGAAAGAGGCACCCTACAATTCAGGATAATGTATTAATTGCAACAGGTGCTAAAGTACTAGGTTCTATTACAGTTGGAGAGAATTCTAAAATTGGAGCAGGTTCTGTCGTATTAAAAGAAGTCCCTGCACATTCTACAGTTGTAGGTATACCTGGCCGAGTCGTTATTCAAAATGGAGTAAAGATCGGTCAAGAATTAAATCATTCCGACCTTCCAGATCCAATTTTTGATAAATTAAAGGTCATGGAAGTAGAACTTGATAAATTGAAAAAACAACTTGAAGTAAAGGTAGAAAGGAAGGATAAAAATGACTATTCACATTTATAATACGTTAACGCGTCAAAAGGAAGAATTTACTCCATTAGAAGAAAATAAGGTAAAGATGTATGTATGCGGACCTACAGTGTATAACTATATTCACATCGGGAATGCAAGACCACCTATGGTATTTGATACAGTGCGCCGTTATTTAGAATATAAAGGGTACGATGTGCAGTATGTATCTAACTTTACCGACGTAGATGATAAATTAATTAAAGCAGCAAATGAGTTAGGTGAAGATGTGCCGACAATTGCGGACCGTTTCGTGGAAGCGTACTTTGAAGATGTAACGGCATTAGGTTGCAAACATGCAACAGTTCATCCGCGTGTAACAGAAAATATGGATATTATTATTGAGTTTATTCAAGAACTTGTGAATAAAGGATATGCATATGAATCAGAAGGGGATGTGTACTTTAGAACGAAGGAATTCGAAGGGTACGGTAAGTTATCGCATCAACCGATCGCGGACTTACGTCACGGTGCGCGTATTGAAGTAGGAGAAAAGAAACAAGACCCTCTTGATTTTGCTCTATGGAAAGCTGCGAAAGAAGGAGAAATCTTCTGGGAAAGCCCTTGGGGTCAAGGTCGTCCAGGCTGGCATATCGAATGCTCGGCAATGGCGCGTAAATACTTAGGGGACACAATTGATATTCACGCTGGTGGTCAAGACTTGGCATTTCCTCATCATGAGAATGAAATCGCGCAGTCTGAGGCGTTAACAGGAAAAACATTTGCACGTTATTGGATGCACAATGGATATATTAATATTAATAATGAGAAAATGTCTAAGTCACTTGGGAACTTCATTTTAGTTCACGATATCATTAAGCAATATGATCCGCAGTTAATTAGATTCTTTATGTTATCAGTACATTATCGTCACCCAATTAATTTCAGTGAAGAGTTATTACAAAGCACAAATAACGGACTGGAAAGAATTAAAACAGCTTACGGTAATTTAAAACACCGTATGGAAAGTAGTACGGATTTAACAGATCATAATGAGAAATGGTTAGCTGATCTGGAAAAATTCCAAACTGCATTTGAAGAAGCGATGAATGATGACTTCAATACTGCTAATGCAATCACTGAGTTATATAATGTAGCAAATCATGCAAATCAATATTTACTGGAAGAACATACGTCTACAGTGGTAATTCAAGCGTACGTAAAACAACTTGAAACATTATTTGATATTTTAGGGTTAGAATTAGCGCAAGAAGAGTTACTAGATGAAGAAATTGAGGCACTTATTCAAAAACGTATTGAAGCTCGTAAAAATCGTGATTTTGCATTATCAGATCAAATTCGCGATGATTTAAAAGATCGTAATATTATTTTAGAAGATACCGCTCAAGGTACAAGATGGAAAAGAGGATAAGAATGATTGATGCAAAGCAATTAAACAGCTTAGCGTTAGCATATATGGGTGATGCGGTATATGAACAATATATCCGCTATCACCTACTTCAAAAAGGGAAGGTTCGTCCTAATCAGTTGCATCGATTAGGGACAAGCTTTGTTTCGGCAAAAGCACAGGCGAAAGTTGTTTATCATTTATTAGAGACAGCATTTTTAACTGAGGAAGAAGAAGCAGTACTAAGAAGAGGGCGTAATGCAAATTCAGGTACTGTTCCGAAAAATACAGATGTACAAACATATCGACATAGTACAGCCTTTGAAGCGTTAATTGGCTATCATCACTTATTAAATAATCGTGAAAGATTAGACGAAATTGTATATAAGGCAATTGCTGTTCTAGAAGAAAAGGAAGGGGGCATATCATCATGAGTAGTGAATATATTATCGGACGTAACCCTGTAATTGAAGCGTTACGATCAGGGAGAGATATTAATAAAATTTGGATCGCAGAAGGTGCTGCCAAAGGACAAGTACAAATTGTACTAGCACTAGCGAAAGAAAATAAGATTATTTTACAACATGCACCAAAAAAGAAGTTAGATCAATTAGTTGAGGGCAACCATCAAGGTGTAATTGCTCAAGTGGCCGCATATCAATATGCTGAGTTAGAAGATTTATTCAAAGTAGCAGAGAAGCGTAATGAAGATCCGTTCTTCTTAATTCTAGATGAAATTGAAGACCCGCATAACCTAGGTTCTATTATGCGTACTGCGGACGCAACAGGAGCTCATGGAATTATAATTCCGAAAAGAAGAGCTGTGGGACTTACTGCATCAGTTGCGAAAGCGTCTACTGGGGCAATTGAATATATTCCTGTTGCACGCGTAACGAATTTATCTCGTACAATCGATGAATTAAAAGAACGTGGACTTTGGATTGCTGGTACAGATGCAAAAGGGAAAACGGATTACCGTAATTTAGATGGTAAAATGCCAATTGGATTAGTAATTGGAAGTGAAGGAAAAGGTATGAGTCGTATTATTGGTGAAAAATGTGATTTCTTAATTACTTTACCGATGGTTGGTAAAGTTACATCCTTAAATGCTTCAGTGGCCGCAAGTTTGTTAATGTATGAGGTATATCGTAAACGTAACGAAATTGGTAAATAGAAAATGAACGATATTTTAATCGTTGACGGTTACAACATTATTGGAGCTTGGGGAGACTTGAAGAAACTACGGGATGTAGATTTGCAGTCATCAAGAGATGCATTGATTGATAAGATGGCGGATTACCAAGGTTACACAGGGACAAAGGTAATGATAGTTTTTGATGCTTATACAGTCCACGGTATTGAAAAAAAGATGAAACAATCGCGTGTGGAAGTTATATTCACGAGGAAGAATCAAACGGCAGATGAAAAGATAGAGCAACTTGCAATTGAACTTAGAAATATAAATACACAAATATATGTTGCGACTTCTGATTATACGGAACAATGGGTTATATTTGCTCAAGGTGCGCTCCGGAAATCTGCGCGGGAATTAGAGTTGGAAGTACAAGCGATGGAGCAACAAGTAAGAAGACGTACACAAGACACAAAAGAAAAGCAACCTGCCATGCGAAAGATATTTAGTAAAGATATTACAGAAAAGTTAGAAAAATTAAGAAGAGGAGAGCGTTGAAGCATTGACGCTCTTTGTCTTTTTACTGTATAATATTTCTAAATAAATAGCGGTCGGAGGGATCAAGGTGGAAGTAGGCTTCGTAAGTGTAGGCGACGTTACATTTCGTGATTTAGAAGATGAGGCAATCGTTGAGTTAGTTCGAAAAGGTAATACTGACGCTCTAGAATATTTGATTCACAAATATAAGAACTTTGTTCGCGCGAAATCGAGATCTTATTTCTTAGTGGGTGCCGATCGAGAAGATATTGTTCAAGAAGGTATGATTGGATTGTTTAAAGCGATTCGTGATTATAAGGAGGACAAGCTGTCTTCATTCAAAGCATTTGCTGAACTGTGTATCACTCGACAAATTATTACCGCTATTAAAACAGCAACCAGGCAAAAGCATATTCCGTTAAATTCATATGTGTCTTTAGATAAACCGATTTATGACGAGGAATCTGATCGGACATTATTAGATGTTATTTCGGAAGCGAAAGTAACTGATCCTGAAGAAATGATTATAAGTCAGGAAGAATATACAGACATAGAATCTAAAATATCTGAATTATTAAGCGATTTAGAAAGAAAAGTGCTTTCTTTATATCTAGACGGCCGTTCTTATCAAGAGATTTCGGAACAGTTAAATAGACATGTGAAATCTATTGATAACGCTTTACAGAGAGTAAAACGGAAATTGGAACGATATATGGAAATGAGAGAGAGTACCACTTTAAATTCATAACAAGTACTACAGGTGTAAAAAATCACCTGTTTTCTTTTTGTAGGGAGTACAAAAGGCATGACATTGACATTGTCTTTTATTGTATGATACATTTTTAGGGACATAATGTTACAAGGTTGGTGTAACTAATGAGGAAAAAAGTTGTACTCTCATGTGAAGAGTGTAAAAATCGAAACTACTCTACGATGAAAGATACGAGCTCAGTAGAGCGACTTGAAATAAAGAAATTTTGTAAAACATGCAATCAGCATACAGTTCACAAGGAAACAAAATAAATAATTGAAATAATACACTGGAGGTCCCGTAGATGCGTTTAACGAACTTTTTCGGCGATGTAGGTCGCGAAATGAAAAAAGTAAGTTGGCCTAAAAAAGATGAATTACTCCGTTCAACAGCGACTGTTATCGCTACAGTTGTCTTCTTTGCGATTTTCTTCGCAGTTGTTGATATGGGCATTTCTTCTTTAATTCGGTTAATTCTTGGTTAATTCTTGAATAAGAAGCACTTATCCATGATATAATGTTATTTATAAGAACTGTGTAAAAGCCCGGTGAACGGGTTTTTTCATTTGCGCAAAAAAATGTACGTCAGGGAGGGAAGGACGCTCGTCCTAAATGAATGGAAAAAAGTTGGTATGTTGTCCATACTTATTCTGGATATGAAAATAAAGTAAAAGCAAACCTAGAGAAACGTGTAGAATCAATGGGTATGCAAGATAAAATTTTCCGTGTTGTTGTCCCGGAAGAAGTAGAAGTAGAAATGAAAAACGGTAAAGAAAAATTAATGAAAAGAAAAGTGTTCCCAGGTTATGTATTAGTAGAATTAATCATGACTGATGACTCTTGGTATGTTGTACGTAACACACCAGGTGTAACTGGGTTCGTTGGTTCTTCTGGTTCTGGATCTAAACCATCACCTCTATTAGAAGAGGAAGTTGTTACCATTATGAAACATATGGGAATGGACAACGAAGTGGTTGATTTCGACTTTGAACTTCATGAGACAGTACGTGTAAATGAGGGACCATTCGCAGATTATACAGGTGCTATCGAAGAAATTGATGTGGAGAAGAAGAAGGTTAGCGTGCTTGTGGACATGTTTGGTCGCGAGACTCCAGTTGAACTTGACTTCCATCAAATTGAAAAATTATAAAATGAAACTTGAAATGAATTGTAAAAAGTGATAATATCTTTTAAGTCAGTACGTCTTCGTTATCGGAGACGTTTTTTGAAAGATTTTATCCTTAGAGATAAAATATGACGTGGGAGGGCAAATCACTGTCCAATTGACCACATCACGGACTTAAGGAGGTGTGTCTCGTGGCTAAAAAGGTAATTAAAATGGTAAAGCTTCAAATTCCTGCAGGTAAAGCTAACCCAGCTCCACCAGTTGGTCCAGCATTAGGACAAGCAGGTGTTAACATCATGGGCTTCTGTAAAGAGTTTAACGCTCGTACAGCAGATCAAGCTGGTCTTATCATCCCTGTTGAAATTACGGTATTTGAGGACCGTTCATTCACTTTCATTACTAAAACTCCTCCTGCTGCTGTTCTTCTTAAGAAAGTAGCTGGTATTGAGTCTGGTTCTGGTGAACCAAACCGTAATAAAGTGGCAACTGTTAAGCGTGATAAAGTACGCGAAATCGCTGAAACTAAAATGCCTGACCTAAACGCTGCTAGCGTAGAAGCTGCAATGCGTATGGTTGAAGGTACTGCACGCAGTATGGGCATCGTTATCGAAGACTAATTCGATTTGTTTTTTAAAAAAGGTTGCGGGTCTGGAATTCCAATTCGCAACCTTTATTATCGTAAATGATTATCGTTTTTAAATAAATGGGTGGCGCGCATCCTCAGGTTATACCTGAAAATAAGCGTAAACGTGGGAGGTTATTCCGCTAAAACCACATTCGAGGAGGAAATAAAAATGGCTAAAAGAGGTAAAAAGTACGTAGAAGCTGCAAAGCTTGTTGATCGTGCAGCTGCTTACTCTGCAACAGAAGCAGTAGAATTAGTAAAGAAAACAAACACAGCTAAATTTGATGCAACTGTAGAAGCTGCATTCCGTTTAGGTGTTGACCCTAAGAAAGCTGACCAACAAATCCGTGGTGCAGTTGTTCTTCCACACGGTACTGGTAAAGTACAACGTGTATTAGTATTCGCTAAAGGTGAAAAAGCTAAAGAAGCTGAAGCTGCTGGAGCTGACTTCGTAGGCGATGCTGATTACATCGGTAAAATCCAACAAGGTTGGTTCGATTTCGATGTAGTAGTAGCAACTCCTGACATGATGGGTGAAGTTGGTAAACTTGGTCGCGTATTAGGACCTAAAGGTTTAATGCCAAACCCTAAAACTGGAACAGTTACTTTCGATGTAACTAAAGCTGTTAACGAAATCAAAGCTGGTAAAGTTGAATACCGCGTTGATAAAGCTGGTAACATCCACGTTCCAATCGGTAAAGTATCTTTCGAAGATGCTAAATTAGTAGAAAACTTCAGAACAATCGCTGACACTTTACAAAAAGTTAAGCCAGCTGCTGCAAAAGGTACTTACATGAAGAACGTAACAGTTGCTTCTACAATGGGACCTGGCGTACGTGTAGACGTTTCTACATTAGCGTAAATTTTGGAAGTTGACTTCATAAAGAAGTTTTAATATAATCATTTATGTTGTGAATTTAATTAGTGTACCGTAGACAGTAGGTGTCAATAGACTTAATTCCCTACCTAGGTGTTAATATACGAAGCGGAATTTTTTTCTGTGACTATATGCCTCCATGTCTACAAGTTGGGCATGGAGGTTTTTAGTGCACTTTCGGTACATCTTCTATATAATCTACAGGAGGTGTAATAACATGAGCAAAGTAATCGAAACTAAACAACAAGTTGTAACTGAAATCGCGGACAAACTTCGCGCTAGTAAATCTACAATCGTTGTTGACTACCGTGGTTTAACAGTTTCTGAAGCAACAGAATTACGTAAGCAATTACGTGAAGCTGGCGTTGAGTTCAAAGTTTACAAAAACTCTCTAACTCGTCGTGCTGCAGAATCTGCTGAAATGGCTGAGTTAAATGAATTCTTAACAGGACCAAACGCAATCGCGTTCAGTAACGAGGATGTAGTTGCTCCTGCGAAAGTATTAAACGACTTCGCTAAAGATCATGAAGCTTTAGAAATTAAAGCGGGCGTAATCGAAGGTAAACTTGTAACACTTGATGAGGTTAAAGCTATCGCTACTCTTCCATCACGTGAAGGCTTACTTTCTATGCTTCTTAGCGTTCTTCAAGCTCCAATCCGTAACCTTGCACTTGCTACTAAAGCAGTTGCAGACCAAAAGGAAGAGCAAGGCGCTTAATTTTTTAAAAGATAATTACGTATTATCGATAAAACAATACAAACCTATTTAAGGGAGGATATTTACAATGACTAAAGAACAAATCATTGAAGCAGTTAAATCTATGACTGTATTAGAACTTAACGACTTAGTAAAAGCTATCGAGGAAGAATTCGGCGTAACTGCTGCTGCTCCTGTAGCTGTTGCTGGTGGCGCTGGAGAAGCTGCTGCTGAGAAAACTGAATTTGATGTGGAACTAACTAGCGCTGGTGCACAAAAAATCAAAGTTATCAAAGTTGTTCGTGAAATCACTGGTCTTGGCTTAAAAGAAGCTAAAGAATTAGTTGACAACACTCCAAAAGTAATCAAAGAAGCTGCTGCTAAAGAAGAAGCTGAAGAAATCAAAGCTAAACTTGAAGAAGTTGGCGCTGCTGTAGAAGTTAAGTAATTAACTTTTGATGCTTTAAAAAAAGCTCGCTCTCATGCGAGCTTTTTTTTTAACTGTAAAGAAAAGAGGTGGCCATATGGCAGACCATTATTTTTCTAACGACCCTTCTAGTAAAAGTGATCGTAAGCGATGGGAATTTGCGCTTCGTGGATCTCAATTTACTTTCTTATCTGACCGTGGGGTGTTCTCGAAAAACGAAGTGGACTTTGGTTCTCGTCTTTTAATTGAAGCGTTTCAAGTGCCAGATATTAAAGGTGATATATTAGACGTAGGTTGTGGATATGGACCAATTGGTTTATCGTTGGCGAAAGAGTTTCAAGACCGTAAAGTTCACATGGTGGATGTGAATGAAAGGGCACTTGAGCTTGCGAAAGAAAATGCCGCTAACAACAGAATTGGAAATGTGCACATTTTTCAAAGTAGCGTCTATGAAAATGTAGATGGTATGTATGCTGCTATTCTATCTAATCCTCCAATTCGTGCAGGTAAAGATATCGTGCATGAGATTTTAGAAAAAGCTGTAGAACATTTAGTTCCAGGCGGAGAGTTGTGGATTGTTATTCAAAAGAAACAAGGGGCACCATCTGCGCTGAAGAAACTAGAAGAAGTATTTTCTGAAGTCGAAGTTGTAGAAAAGAAAAAAGGATATTATATCATAAAATCAAAAAAACGTTGACGGTTATTTTTGGCTATGTTAACATTATACAATGCCAATATATGATTTTCTGCGTTGAGAAAGATGTATATTTTTGTTTCTCTTGGAAAAGATAGTAAAATCAGCAGATTATGAAACAGAATGATGGTTTTCTTATAGAAGCCATTTTTCTTTTTTGAACAGGTAGAAAGACTCAACGTATTTATCTTTAAGAGAAAAAAGACTACGCTAAATAGCAGTAGTTGTATTTATTTGTGATTTTGCACAAATTTTTTTGTGCATTTATAATACTCATGATTTGAGGGGTGAAGCAGTTGACAGGTCAACTAGTTCAATACGGACGCCACCGCCAACGAAGAAGTTATGCCCGTATTAGTGAAGTATTAGAGTTACCAAATCTTATCGAAATTCAAACCTCTTCTTATCAGTGGTTTCTTGATGAGGGTTTGCGAGAAATGTTCCAAGACATTTCTCCGATTGAAGACTTTACGGGAAATCTATCGCTTGAATTTATCGACTACAGCTTAGGTGAACCTAAATACTCTGTAGACGAATGCAAAGAGCGTGATGTGACGTATGCAGCACCACTTCGTGTAAAAGTGCGTCTAATCAACAAGGAAACTGGTGAAGTAAAAGAACAAGATGTGTTCATGGGAGATTTCCCACTCATGACAGAGACTGGAACATTCGTAATTAACGGTGCAGAACGTGTTATCGTTTCCCAGTTAGTTCGCTCTCCAAGCGTATACTATAGTGGCAAAGTGGATAAAAACGGAAAACGTGGTTTTACTGCTACTGTAATTCCAAACCGCGGAGCTTGGTTAGAGTATGAGACAGATGCTAAGGATGTTGTATATGTGCGTATTGACCGTACGCGTAAACTTCCTGTAACTGTTTTGTTACGCGCATTAGGGTTTGGCTCTGATCAAGAAATCACCGAGCTTTTAGGTGATAACGAATACTTAAGCAACACATTAGAAAAAGACAACACAGATAGCACAGAAAAAGCATTGCTTGAAATTTATGAGCGTCTACGTCCTGGTGAACCACCAACAGTAGAAAATGCTAAGAGCTTACTTGTGTCTCGTTTCTTTGATCCAAAGCGCTACGATTTAGCAAATGTAGGTCGCTACAAGATCAACAAAAAGTTACACATTAAAAACAGATTGTTTAATCAACGTTTAGCTGAAACATTAGTGGATCCAGAAACTGGTGAAATTTTAGCGGCAGAAGGAACAATCTTAGATCGTCGTACACTTGATCGCATTTTACCTTACTTAGAGAAAAACATTGGATTCAAAACAGCGAAACCAATGGGTGGAGTGGTAGAAGGCGATGTTGAGCTGCAATCTATTAAGATTTATGCTCCTGAGTCAGAAGGCGAGCGCGTAATTAATGTAATTGGTAATGCAAACATTACTCGTGATGTAAAACACATCACACCAGGTGATATCCTTGCTTCTATCAGTTACTTCTTCAACTTACTATACAAAGTAGGGGATACAGATGATATCGACCACTTAGGAAACCGTCGTCTGCGTTCTGTTGGAGAACTATTACAAAATCAATTCCGTATCGGTCTTTCTCGTATGGAACGTGTTGTTCGTGAGAGAATGTCGATCCAAGATACAAATGCAATTACACCACAGGCATTAATTAATATTCGTCCTGTTATTGCATCTATTAAAGAGTTCTTCGGAAGTTCTCAGTTATCTCAGTTCATGGACCAAACAAATCCATTAGCAGAGTTAACTCACAAACGAAGATTATCTGCATTAGGACCTGGTGGTTTAACGCGTGAGCGCGCAGGCTTTGAAGTACGTGACGTTCACTACTCTCACTATGGTCGTATGTGTCCGATTGAAACACCAGAGGGACCAAACATCGGTTTGATTAACTCATTATCTTCGTTCGCGAAAGTAAATGAGTTTGGTTTCATTGAAACACCATACCGTCGTGTTGACCCAGAAACTGGTCTTGTAACAGGGCATGTTGATTATTTAACAGCAGATGAAGAAGATAATTATGTTGTAGCCCAAGCGAATATGAAATTATCTGAAGAAGGAGAATTCCTTGATGAAGATATCGTAGCTCGTTTCCGTGGTGAAAACATTGTCACAAATAAAGAACGTATCGACTACATGGATGTATCACCAAAACAAGTAGTGTCGGCAGCGACAGCTTGTATTCCGTTCTTAGAAAACGATGACTCTAACCGCGCACTTATGGGAGCGAACATGCAACGTCAGGCGGTTCCGTTAATGAATCCGGAATCTCCGATTGTAGGTACAGGTATGGAGTACGTATCAGCAAAAGACTCAGGTGCTGCAGTAATCTGTAAACACCCTGGTGTTGTTGAACGCGTAGAAGCACGTGAAGTTTGGGTACGTCGCTATGTAGAAGTTGACGGTCAAACAGTAAAAGGCGACTTAGATCGCTACAAAATGCAAAAATTCATTCGTTCTAACCAAGGAACTTGCTACAACCAACGTCCAATCGTAAGTGTTGGAAATGAAGTTGTAAAAGGTGAAATCCTTGCGGATGGTCCTTCTATGGAATTAGGTGAACTAGCACTTGGACGTAACGTGCTTGTTGGCTTCATGACTTGGGACGGTTATAACTACGAGGATGCAATCATTATGAGTGAGCGCCTTGTAAAAGATGATGTGTACACTTCTATTCATATTGAAGAATATGAGTCAGAAGCTCGTGATACGAAGCTTGGACCAGAAGAAATTACACGTGACATTCCAAACGTTGGGGAAGATGCATTACGCAACCTTGACGAGCGCGGTATCATTCGCGTTGGTGCGGAAGTAAAAGATGGAGATTTACTTGTTGGTAAAGTAACACCTAAAGGTGTAACAGAATTAACAGCTGAAGAACGTCTATTACATGCTATCTTTGGAGAAAAAGCGCGTGAAGTACGTGATACATCACTACGTGTACCACACGGTGGTGGCGGTATTATCTTAGACGTAAAAGTATTCAACCGTGAAGATGGCGACGAATTGCCACCAGGCGTGAATCAACTTGTGCGTGCATATATCGTTCAAAAACGTAAAATTTCTGAAGGTGACAAAATGGCCGGACGTCACGGTAACAAAGGTGTTATCTCTCGTATTTTACCAGAAGAAGATATGCCTTACTTACCAGACGGTACGCCAATCGATATCATGTTAAACCCATTAGGGGTACCATCTCGTATGAATATCGGTCAGGTATTAGAGCTTCATCTTGGTATGGCAGCAAGATACCTTGGCATTCACATTGCAACACCAGTATTCGATGGTGCTCGTGAGGAAGATGTTTGGGGCACAATTGAAGAAGCTGGTATGGCAAATGACGCGAAAACAATCCTGTATGACGGACGTACTGGTGAACCATTCGATAACCGTGTATCTGTTGGTGTCATGTATATGATCAAACTTGCGCACATGGTTGACGATAAACTTCATGCTCGTTCTACTGGACCATACTCACTTGTAACGCAGCAGCCTCTTGGAGGTAAAGCTCAGTTCGGTGGACAGCGTTTCGGTGAGATGGAGGTTTGGGCACTTGAAGCTTATGGTGCTGCTTATACTCTTCAAGAAATCTTAACAGTGAAGTCTGATGATGTTGTTGGACGTGTTAAGACGTATGAAGCAATTGTTAAAGGCGAAAATGTTCCAGAACCAGGCGTTCCTGAATCATTCAAAGTATTGATTAAAGAGCTGCAAAGTTTAGGTATGGACGTTAAAATGATGTCTAGCGACGATACAGAAATTGAAATGCGTGATACGGAAGATGACGATGATCATCAATCAGCAGATAAATTGAATGTCGAAGTTGAGACAACTAAGGAATAATTGGGATAACCTGTAGACTAAAAGGGAGGTAGGCCCCTTGATAGATGTAAATAACTTTGAATATATGAAGATTGGACTTGCTTCACCTGACAAGATTCGTTCTTGGTCATACGGTGAAGTTAAGAAACCAGAAACAATTAACTATCGTACGTTAAAGCCTGAAAAAGATGGCTTGTTCTGTGAGCGTATTTTCGGACCACAAAAGGACTGGGAATGTCATTGCGGAAAATACAAACGTGTACGTTATAAAGGTGTAGTTTGTGATCGATGTGGTGTTGAAGTAACGCGTGCGAAAGTGCGTCGTGAACGTATGGGTCATATCGAATTAGCTGCTCCTGTATCTCATATTTGGTATTTCAAAGGTATCCCGAGCCGCATGGGACTTGTCTTAGACATGTCCCCTCGCGCGCTTGAAGAAGTAATTTATTTCGCTTCTTATGTTGTAACAGAAAGTGGAGATACACCACTTGATAAGAAGCAATTACTTTCTGAAAAAGAATACCGTGCATATCGTGATCGATATGGTAGCACATTCCAAGCTGCTATGGGTGCAGAAGCGATTAAAAAGCTATTACAAGACATCGATTTAGATAAAGAAGTAGACTTCTTAAAAGAAGAATTAAAAACAGCACAAGGACAACGCCGTACTCGTGCTATTAAACGTCTAGAAGTATTAGAAGCATTCCGTAACTCTGGAAATGAGCCATCTTGGATGATCTTAGATGTTCTACCAGTAATCCCACCAGAACTACGCCCAATGGTACAGTTAGATGGTGGACGTTTTGCTACTTCTGACTTAAACGACTTATACCGTCGTGTAATTAACCGTAACAACCGTTTAAAACGTCTATTGGACTTAGGTGCACCAAGCATTATCGTTCAAAACGAAAAACGTATGTTACAAGAAGCTGTAGACGCATTAATCGATAATGGTCGTCGTGGCCGTCCAGTTACTGGACCGGGTAACCGTCCATTAAAATCACTATCTCACATGCTTAAAGGTAAACAAGGACGTTTCCGTCAAAACTTATTAGGTAAACGTGTTGACTACTCTGGTCGTTCTGTAATCGTTGTAGGACCGAACTTAAAGATGTATCAATGTGGATTACCGAAAGAGATGGCGCTTGAACTGTTCAAACCTTTCGTAATGAAAGAGTTAGTTGAAAAAGGATTAGCACACAACATTAAGAGTGCGAAACGTAAAATCGAGCGTGTACAACCTGAAGTTTGGGACGTTTTAGAATCTGTGATTAAAGAACATCCAGTACTTCTAAACCGTGCACCAACACTTCACCGTCTTGGTATTCAGGCGTTTGAACCTACATTAGTAGAAGGTCGCGCAATCCGTCTTCACCCACTTGTATGTACTGCATACAACGCGGACTTTGACGGTGACCAAATGGCCGTTCACGTACCTTTATCATCAGAAGCACAAGCAGAAGCTCGTCTTCTTATGTTAGCGGCACAAAACATCTTGAACCCGAAAGACGGTAAACCAGTTGTTACTCCATCTCAGGATATGGTATTAGGTAACTACTACTTAACGCTTGAGCGTGAAGGCGCAATCGGTGAAGGTATGGTCTTCAAAGATGCGAACGAAGCATTACTTGCATACCAAAATGGATATGTACATCTTCATACACGTGTTGCAGTAGCTGCAAGCGCAGTAAACAACGCAACATTTACTGAAGAGCAAAAGAGTATGCTTCTATTAACAACAGTTGGTAAATTAATATTTAACGAAATCTTACCAGAGTCGTTCCCTTATATTAATGAACCAACAAATTCAAACCTTGAAAAAGAAACACCAGCGAAATATTTCGTTGAAAAAGGTGCGAACATTAAAGAGATTATTGCTAGTCGCGAAGAAGTGGCGCCATTCAGCAAGAAAATCCTTGGTAACATCATTGCGGAAGTGTTTAAACGTTTCAAAATTACAGAAACGTCTCGCATGCTTGACCGTATGAAAAACTTAGGATTCAAGTACTCTACAAAAGCTGGTATTACAGTTGGGGTATCTGACATTCTTGTATTAGGTGAAAAAGATGAAATTCTCCACGAAGCACAAGCAAAAGTAGATAATGTAATTAAACAATTCCGTCGCGGTTTAATCACGGAAGAAGAACGTTACGATCGCGTTATCTCTATTTGGAGTAATGCAAAAGATGTTATCCAAGGAAAACTGATGAAATCCTTGAATAAACGCAACCCAATCTTCATGATGAGTGATTCCGGTGCCCGTGGTAACGCATCGAACTTTACTCAGCTTGCTGGTATGCGTGGTCTGATGGCCAATCCATCTGGTCGTATCATCGAACTTCCAATCAAATCAAGTTTCCGTGAAGGTTTAACAGTACTTGAGTACTTCATCTCTACGCATGGTGCGCGTAAAGGTCTTGCCGATACAGCACTGAAAACTGCCGATTCTGGTTACTTAACACGTCGTCTTGTTGACGTTGCACAAGATGTAATCGTTCGTGAAGATGATTGTGGAACAGATCGCGGTTTATTAATTGGTGCGATTAAAGAGGGTAATGAAGTTATTGAGTCACTATATGATCGTCTTGTTGGACGTTTTGCAAGAAAAACTGTAAAACATCCTGAAACAGGTGAAGTATTAGTTGCTGAAAATCAATTAATTACTGAAGATATCGCTCATATCGTTGAAAATTCGGGTGTTGAAACTGTAAACATTCGTTCAGCGTTTACGTGTAACACTCGCCACGGTGTATGTAAGAAGTGTTACGGTCGTAACTTAGCAACTGGAACAGACGTAGAGGTAGGGGAAGCGGTAGGTATTATCGCAGCTCAATCTATCGGTGAGCCAGGTACACAGTTAACGATGCGTACGTTCCATACAGGTGGGGTTGCCGGAGATGATATCACTCAAGGTTTACCTCGTATCCAAGAGATCTTCGAAGCTCGTAATCCGAAAGGTCAGGCTGTTATCAGTGAAATCGACGGTGTTATCGCAGCGATCAACGATGTTAAAGATCGCCAAGAAGTGGTTGTACAGGGTGAAGTTGAAGCTCGTACGTATGCTATTCCTTACGGTGCTCGTCTGAAAGTAATTCCAGGACAGAAAATTAGCCACGGTAAAGAGTTAACAGAAGGTTCTATTGATCCGAAAGAATTACTAAAAGTAACGGACATTACGGCAGTTCAAGAATACTTATTACGTGAAGTTCAAAAAGTATACCGTATGCAAGGGGTAGAAATTGGTGACAAACACGTAGAAGTAATGGTACGCCAAATGTTACGTAAAGTACGTGTAAGTGATGCAGGTGAAACAGATGTATTACCAGGAACATTACTAGATATCCATCAGTTTACTGATGCGAATGCGAAGGTGTTACTACAAGGTAAACAACCAGCAACAGCTAGACCTGTTCTACTTGGTATTACAAAAGCTTCACTTGAAACAGATTCATTCTTATCTGCAGCATCGTTCCAAGAAACAACTCGTGTCTTAACTGATGCAGCGATTAAGGGTAAACGTGATGAGCTTCTAGGATTGAAAGAAAATGTTATTATCGGTAAACTTGTTCCTGCTGGAACAGGTATGAATCGTTATCGCAAAGTGGATCTTGTTAAAACAACACAAGATGACATGAATGTAGAAAACGATGAAGTTTATGTGGAACAGTAAAATTTTCCGTCGTAAATTTTGTATAAAAACAGTTAATCCTAGTTGACATTGTATGAGTCAAAATGTTACTATAAGCAAGGTTGCTCCTGAACGATGCTTTGGAGGATATTTATATGTCTTATCAAAAAGTGTCAAATGCTGAAAATGTGGTCGTTGGTCATAAACGCACATTGGAAGCAATCAAAAATGGTATAGTTAAAGAAGTTGTCATTGCAGAAGATGCTGATATGCGGTTAACCCATGTTATCATTCGTACTGCATTGCAACATAACATACCCATAATAAAAGTTGAATCAGTTCGTAAACTTGGAAAAGTTGCGGGGATTCAAGTGGGAGCTTCAGCAATAGGAATAATAAGTTAAAACTGTTTTTGTGAGGAGAGAGCATTTGCTCTCCCTTGCAAAAACTTTGTTTTCAACTAATAATGAACCACCTGGATATGTGGTCATACAAACATGCGAAGGGAGGATAATCAAATGCCTACTATTAACCAATTAGTGAGAAATGGTCGTACTGATAAAGTATGGAAATCTAAATCACCTGCGTTAAACAAAGGTTTTAACTCTTTAAAGAAAAAATCAACTGATATCTCTGCACCTCAAAAACGTGGTGTATGTACTCGTGTTGGTACAATGACTCCAAAGAAACCTAACTCAGCGTTACGTAAATATGCTCGTGTTCGTTTAACAAATGGTATTGAGGTAACAGCATACATCCCAGGTATCGGTCACAACTTACAAGAGCACAGCGTAGTATTAATTCGCGGTGGTCGTGTAAAAGACTTACCAGGGGTACGTTACCACATCGTTCGTGGTGCGCTTGATACAGCTGGTGTTGACAAGCGTATGCAAGGCCGTTCTAAATACGGTACTAAAAAGCCAAAAGCGGCTAAGAAATAATAACTTTTTAATGAAAGGAGGAACTCAATATGCCTCGTAAAGGACCTGTTGCAAAACGTGACGTGTTACCAGATCCAATGTACAATTCGAAACTAGTAACACGCCTTATCAACAAAATGATGGTTGACGGTAAAAAAGGTAAATCTCAAACAATTCTTTATAATGCGTTCGATATCGTAAGCGAACGTACTGGTAAAGAGCCAATGGAAGTATTCGAGCAAGCTCTTAAGAACATTATGCCTGTTCTTGAAGTACGCGCTCGTCGTGTTGGTGGTGCTAACTACCAAGTTCCAGTTGAGGTTCGTCCAGAACGCCGTACAACTTTAGGTCTTCGTTGGTTAGTAAACTACGCTCGTCTTCGTGGTGAAAAAACTATGGAAGAGCGTCTTGCTAACGAAATCTTAGATGCAGCTAACAACGCTGGTGCATCTGTTAAGAAACGTGAAGACACTCATAAAATGGCAGAAGCTAACAAAGCATTTGCTCATTACCGTTGGTAGGATTCAACGTAAAATAAATGTAAGCATAAACCGCTTTATTTGTCGCTTATGGAAGTGTGGAGAGGGAGAATGCCTCTCCCTTTCGTTGGGCGCTCGTTTTACATAATGAGAGTACTGGACATACTGACATGTGTAACAATATAAAGTGGCTTTTTTGCTACTTAAAATAAAAAATCCAATCCATATATGGAAGGAGCAAGACACCAAATGGCAAGAGAGTTCTCTTTAGAAAACACTCGTAATATTGGTATCATGGCTCACATCGATGCTGGTAAAACAACAGCTACTGAGCGTATTCTGTACTACACAGGACGTATTCACAAAATCGGTGAAACTCACGAAGGTGCATCTCAGATGGACTGGATGGAGCAAGAGCAAGAGCGTGGTATCACAATTACTTCTGCTGCAACTACAGCACAATGGAAAGGTCACCGTGTAAACATCATTGACACTCCAGGTCACGTAGATTTCACAGTAGAAGTAGAACGTTCTTTACGCGTACTTGATGGCGCGGTAGCAGTACTTGATGCACAATCTGGTGTAGAACCACAAACAGAAACTGTTTGGCGTCAGGCTACTACTTACGGCGTACCTCGTATCGTATTCGTTAACAAAATGGATAAAATCGGTGCAGACTTCTTATACTCTGTAGGAACAATCCACGATCGTTTACAAGCAAACGCACACCCAATTCAGTTACCAATCGGTGCTGAAGATGAGTTCAATGGTATCATTGACCTTGTTGAAGAATGTGCTTACATGTACGGTAACGATTTAGGAACAGACATTCAACGTGTTGAAATTCCTGAAGAGCATAAAGAACTAGCTGAAGAATACCGTGGAAAACTTATTGAAGCGGTAGCTGAGCTTGATGAAGAAATGATGATGAAGTACCTAGAAGGTGAAGAAATCACTGTAGAAGAGCTTAAAGCTGGTATCCGTAAGGCTACAACTTCTGTAGAATTCTTCCCAGTAATCTGTGGTTCTGCATTCAAAAACAAAGGTGTTCAAATTCTGTTAGACGCAGTTATCGACTACCTACCATCTCCATTAGATGTACCTGCTATTAAAGGTACTCTTCCGGATACAGATGAAGAAGTAGAACGTAAGTCTAGCGATGAAGAGCCTTTCTCAGCACTAGCATTCAAAATCATGACTGACCCTTATGTTGGTAAGTTAACGTTCTTCCGTGTGTACTCTGGTGTGTTAAACTCTGGATCATACGTGAAAAACTCAACTAAAGGTAAGCGTGAGCGTGTAGGTCGTATCCTACAAATGCATGCTAACAGCCGTGAAGAGATTTCAACAGTTTACGCTGGTGATATCGCTGCTGCTGTAGGTTTAAAAGATACTACTACTGGTGATACTCTTTGTGACGAGAAGAGTCTTGTTATCCTTGAGTCTATGGAATTCCCAGAGCCAGTTATCTCTGTAGCTATCGAACCAAAATCAAAAGCTGACCAAGATAAAATGGGTACAGCATTATCTAAGCTTTCTGAAGAAGATCCAACATTCCGTGCTCACACTGACCAAGAAACTGGCCAAACAATCATCGCTGGTATGGGTGAACTTCACCTTGATATCATCGTTGACCGTATGCGCCGTGAATTCAAAGTTGAAGCAAACGTTGGTGCTCCTCAGGTAGCATACCGTGAAACTTTCCGCGCTGCTGCGAAAGTTGAAGGTAAGTTCGCTCGTCAATCTGGTGGTCGTGGACAATTCGGTCACGTTTGGATTGAGTTTGAACCTAACGAAGAAGGTAAAGGATTCGAATTCGAAAACAAGATCGTCGGTGGTGTTGTTCCACGTGAATACATCCCAGCTGTAGGCGCAGGTCTTGAAGATGCACTTAAAAATGGTGTACTTGCTGGATATCCAGTAGTAGACATTAAAGCTGCATTAGTTGACGGATCTTACCATGATGTCGATTCATCTGAGATGGCGTTCAAAATCGCTGCATCTATGGCACTTAAAGCTGCGGTTTCTAAATGTAACCCAGTAATTCTTGAGCCAATGATGAAAGTTGAAGTTGTAATTCCTGAAGAGTACATGGGTGACATTATGGGTGACGTAACATCTCGTCGTGGACGTGTAGAAGGTATGGAAGCTCGCGGTAACGCTCAAGTTGTTCGCGCTATGGTTCCACTTTCTGAAATGTTCGGTTATGCAACGTCATTACGTTCTAACACTCAAGGACGCGGAACATTCTCTATGGTGTTTGACCACTATGAAGAAGTACCAAAGTCTGTTTCTGAAGAAATTATCAAAAAAAATAAAGGTGAATAATTGATTTTTATCGATTCTTCACGTATAACTACTTATGTAAGCTTAGAAAGTGGGACGCAAGTTTCACTTTCTAGCCTAAATATAAAATAACCTATATAAACTAAGGAGGAATTTAGAATGGCTAAAGCTAAATTCGAACGTTCTAAACCCCATGTTAACATCGGTACAATCGGCCACGTTGACCATGGTAAAACTACATTAACTGCTGCGATCACTACAGTACTTGCAAAAGCTGGTGGTGCTGAAGCACGCGGATACGATCAAATCGATGCTGCTCCAGAAGAAAGAGAGCGCGGTATCACAATCTCAACTGCACACGTTGAGTACGAAACTGAAACTCGTCACTATGCACACGTTGACTGCCCAGGTCACGCTGACTATGTTAAAAACATGATCACTGGTGCTGCTCAAATGGACGGCGGTATCTTAGTAGTATCTGCTGCTGATGGCCCAATGCCTCAAACTCGTGAGCACATCCTTCTTTCTCGTCAAGTAGGTGTACCTTACATCGTTGTATTCTTAAACAAATGCGACATGGTAGACGACGAAGAATTATTAGAATTAGTAGAAATGGAAGTTCGCGACCTATTATCTGAATACGGATTCCCAGGCGACGACATTCCTGTAATCAAAGGTTCTGCTCTTAAAGCTCTTCAAGGAGAAGCTGATTGGGAAGCAAAAATCATTGAATTAATGGCTGAAGTTGATGCTTACATCCCAACTCCAGAACGTGAAACTGACAAACCATTCTTAATGCCTGTAGAGGACGTATTCTCTATCACAGGTCGTGGTACAGTTGCTACTGGTCGTGTTGAGCGCGGTATCGTTAAAGTTGGTGACGTAGTAGAAATCATCGGTCTTGCTGAAGAAAATGCTTCTACAACTGTAACTGGTGTAGAGATGTTCCGTAAACTTCTTGACCAAGCTCAAGCTGGAGACAACATCGGTGCTTTACTTCGTGGGGTTGCTCGTGAAGACATCCAACGTGGACAAGTACTTGCAAAAAGCGGTTCTGTAAAAGCTCACGCTAAATTCAAAGCTGAAGTTTTCGTATTATCTAAAGAAGAAGGTGGACGTCACACTCCATTCTTCGCTAACTACCGTCCTCAGTTCTACTTCCGTACAACTGACGTAACTGGTATCATCCAATTACCAGAAGGTACTGAAATGGTAATGCCTGGTGACAACATCGAAATGACTATCGAACTTATCGCTCCAATCGCTATCGAAGAGGGAACTAAATTCTCTATTCGTGAAGGTGGACGTACAGTAGGTTACGGTGTAGTTGCTACTATCGTTGAGTAATCTTAACTGATATAAAAAACCCCGAGGGATTTTCCCTTGGGGTTTTTGTTTGCATTTATATAATAAACAAAATGATTATTTCATGTTTTGACGAGTTTCTTCTATAGTAATGTGAAATCACTAAAACCTAAACCCAGAAACTGTAAAATGAATTCTGCTAGATGAAAACTTGAAATTCTTTAAAGTGCCATGTATAATAGCAAAAGTAGAGAAAAGCAGATGCAAACAAAAAGATGCTTGCATCTAGACGAATAACATTGTATAATAGACAATGTTGGTCTTTGACTGCGATGAAGTGGAAGGTTGCTGACACACCCGGCCGCTTTGCCATGGCATGGTGTGGGGAAATTTCCATGGAGAAGGTCTATTTTAGAAATAGGCGAACGAAGGAGGGAAAATAATGGCAAAAGAAAAAATTCGTATCCGTTTAAAAGCTTACGATCACCGTATTCTTGATCAGTCAGCTGAGAAAATTGTAGAAACAGCTAAGCGTTCTGGGGCAACAGTTTCTGGTCCGATCCCATTACCAACTGAAAAAACTGTTTACACAATTCTTCGTGCTGTTCATAAGTACAAAGATTCTCGTGAGCAATTCGAAATGCGCACGCACAAACGTCTAATCGACATCGTGAGTCCTACTCCACAAACAGTAGATTCATTAATGCGTTTAGACTTACCATCTGGTGTAGATATCGAAATCAAACTATAATTTATATAACTTAAAAATGTAGGAGGTGTAACTCATGACCAAAGGAATCTTAGGAAGAAAGATCGGTATGACTCAAGTATTTGCTGAGAACGGTGAGTTAATCCCAGTAACAGTTATCGCTGCTAATCCAAACGTTGTTCTTCAAAAGAAAACAACTGAAACTGATGGCTACAACGCAATTCAGTTAGGATTTGAAGATAAGCGTGAAAAGTTAACTAACAAACCTGAACAAGGCCACACTGCTAAAGCATCTACAACTCCTAAGCGCTTCATTCGCGAAATCCGCGATGCAGACGTGGACGGATTAGAGGTTGGTCAAGAGGTAAAAGTTGACGTATTCGCTACAGGTGAAATCGTTGATGTAACAGGAATTTCTAAAGGTAAAGGTTTCCAAGGTGTTATCAAACGCCACGGACAATCTCGCGGACCTATGTCTCATGGTTCTCGCTATCACCGTCGTCCAGGTTCAATGGGCCCAGTTGCTCCGAACCGTGTATTCAAAGGCAAAAAACTTGCTGGACGTATGGGTGGAGACCAAGTTACTATCCAAAACTTAGAAATCGTTCAAGTTGACACTGAGCGCAACTTATTACTAGTAAAAGGTAACGTTCCAGGTGCTAAGAAATCTCTTGTAGTTGTTCAAGGCGCTGTGAAGGTTAGCAAATAATTCACAATAGGAAGGAGGAATTCCAATGCCAAAAGTTACTGTATATAACCAAACTGGTTCACAGGTTGGTGAAATCGAATTAGCTGAAGCTATTTTCGGTATCGAACCAAATGAAGCTGTACTTTTCGAAGCTGTAATGATGCAACGTGCATCTTTACGTCAAGGTACACACAAAGTAAAAACTCGCTCTGAAGTTCGCGGTGGTGGTCGTAAACCATGGCGTCAAAAAGGAACTGGACGTGCTCGTCAAGGGTCTATCCGCTCTCCTCAATGGCGTGGTGGTGGTACGGTATTCGGACCTACACCAAGAAGCTATGCGTACAAACTTCCTAAGAAAGTTCGTCGTTTAGCAATCAAATCTGCATTAGCTACTAAAGTAGTTGAGAACAACATTGTAGTTCTTGAAGACCTAGTGTTAAATGCACCAAAAACAAAAGATATGCTAGCAGTACTTAAAGGATTAACTGTTGAGAAGAAAGCTCTTATCGTAACTGCTGATGCAAACGAATCTGTAGAGTTATCTGCTCGCAATATCCCTGGAGTAACAGTAATCACTGCTGATGGCGTAAACGTTTTAGACGTGCTTCATCATGATAAGCTAATCATGACAAAAGCGGCAGTGGAAAAAGTAGAGGAGGTGCTTGCATAATGAGAGATCCTCGTGATATCATTAAGCGCCCAGTTATCACTGAACGTTCTATGGAAATGATGGCTGAAAAAAAATACACGTTCGATGTGGACGTTAAATCTAATAAAACAGAAGTTAAAGATGCTCTAGAAGCGATCTTTGGTGTTAAAGTAGAAAAAGTGAACATCATGAACTACAAGCCGAAAGCAAAACGCGTTGGTCGTCACGCTGGTTTTACTAGCCGTCGTCGTAAAGCAATCGTTAAGCTAACTGCTGACAGCAAAGAAATCGAAATCTTCCAAGGCGTTTAATTCTTACTAAAGAAGGAGGGAAATTGAGATGGGAATTAAAAAGTATAATCCAACTACTAACGGTCGTCGTAACATGACTACGAATGATTTCGCTGAAATCACGACTGACAGACCCGAAAAGTCTTTACTTGCTCCTTTAAGCAAAAAGGCTGGTCGTAATAACCAAGGTAAAATCACTGTACGTCATCAAGGTGGCGGACATAAGCGTCAATACCGTATCATCGACTTCAAACGTAACAAAGATGGAATTCCAGGACGCGTTGCTACGATCGAATACGATCCAAACCGCTCTGCGAATATCGCATTAATTAACTACGTTGACGGTGAAAAACGTTACATTCTTGCTCCTAAGAACTTAGAAGTAGGTATGGAAATTATGTCTGGCGCTGAAGCTGACATTAAAATCGGTAACGCATTACCATTAATCAACATTCCAGTAGGTACTGTTGTTCATAACATCGAGCTTAAACCAGGTCGTGGTGGACAATTAGTTCGTTCTGCTGGTACATCTGCACAAGTACTTGGTAAAGAAGGTAAATACGTTCTTGTACGTTTAACTTCTGGTGAAGTGCGTCTTGTATTATCTGCTTGTCGTGCAACTGTAGGTCAAGTTGGTAACGAGTCACACGAACTTATCAAGATCGGTAAAGCTGGTCGCTCTCGCTGGTTAGGTAAGCGCCCAACTGTTCGTGGTTCTGTAATGAACCCAGTTGATCACCCACACGGTGGTGGTGAAGGACGTTCACCAATCGGACGTAAGTCTCCAATGTCTCCATGGGGTAAACCAACTCTTGGATTCAAAACTCGTAAGAAAAATAAAGCGTCTGACAAATTCATCGTTCGTCGTCGTAAAAAATAATGGGATTGTAGTACGGTTCACTTTAAGAACCGTACGGCAATCACGAAGGGAGGCACCAAAATGGCTCGTAGCTTGAAAAAAGGACCATTTGTCGATGATCATTTAATGAGTAAAATTGCAAAGCTAAATGAAACTGAGCAAAAGCAAGTTGTTAAAACTTGGTCTCGTCGTTCAACGATCTTCCCTCAGTTCATCGGTCACACAATCGCTGTATATGACGGTCGTAAACATGTACCTGTATATGTTACTGAAGACATGGTAGGCCACAAGTTAGGTGAATTCGCACCAACTCGTACGTATAAAGGTCATGATGCTGACGATAAGAAAACTAGAAGATAATGAGAGGAGGCACTTCAATGCAAGCTAAAGCAGTAGCGAGAACAGTTCGTATTGCTCCTCGTAAAGTTCGTTTAGTTGTAGACTTAATCCGAGGTAAGCAAGTGGGTGAAGCGATTGCTATCCTTAACCACACACCAAAAACTGCTTCTCCAGTTGTAGAAAAAGTTTTAAAATCTGCAATCGCAAATGCAGAGCACAATTATGAAATGGACATCAACAGCCTAGTTGTTGAGAAAGTTTTCGTTGACGAAGGTCCAACGTTAAAACGTTTCCGTCCACGTGCAATGGGTCGTGCAAGCCAAATTAACAAACGCACAAGCCACATCACAGTTGTGGTATCAGAAAAGAAGGAGGGATAATCGATGGGTCAAAAGGTTAATCCAATTGGTCTTCGTGTCGGCGTTATCCGTGACTGGGAATCTCGTTGGTTCGCTGAGAAAGATTACGCTACATTATTACATGAAGACATCAAAATCCGTGAGTACATTAATGTACGCTTAAAAGATTCTGCTGTTGCTAAAGTAGAAATCGAACGTGCAGCAAATCGTGTAAATGTTACAATTCACACTGCAAAACCTGGTATGGTAATTGGTAAAGGTGGTACTGAAGTTGAAGCACTTCGTAAAGCTCTTAACCAATTAACAGGCAAGCGTGTACACATCAACATTTTAGAAGTTAAGAGAGCTGATCTTAACGCTAAATTAGTAGGCGAAAACATCGCTCGTCAATTAGAAAACCGTGTATCATTCCGTCGTGCACAAAAGCAAGTTATTCAACGTGCTATGCGTGCAGGTGCTAAAGGTATTAAAACACAGGTTTCTGGTCGTCTTGGCGGAGCTGATATCGCTCGTGCAGAATCTTACAGTGAAGGAACTGTTCCACTTCATACACTTCGCGCTGATATTGACTATGCAGCAGTTGAAGCTGATACAACATACGGTAAATTAGGCGTAAAAGTATGGATCTACCGTGGAGAAGTCCTTCCTACAAAAAAGAAAGCTTCTGAGGAAGGAGGAAAATAATATGTTAATGCCAAAACGCGTAAAATATCGTAGAGAGCATCGTGGTAAAATGCGTGGTCGTGCTAAAGGTGGAACTGAAGTAGCTTTCGGTGAATTCGGTTTACAAGCACAAGCTGCTTCATGGATTACAAACCGTCAAATCGAAGCTGCTCGTCGTGCAATGACTCGTTACATGAAACGTGGCGGTAAAGTATGGATTAAAATTTTCCCTTCTAAACCTTACACTGCAAAACCTCTAGAAGTACGTATGGGTTCCGGTAAAGGGGCACCAGAAGGCTGGGTAGCAGTAGTAAAACCTGGGAAAATTATGTTCGAAATCGCGGGTGTATCTGAAGAGGTAGCACGCGAAGCATTACGTCTTGCAGCTCACAAGTTACCTGTGAAATGTAAATTCGTAAAACGTGAAGAAAATGGTGGTGAATCTAATGAAAACTAATGATATTCGTGAATTAACCACTGCCGAAATCGAAACAAAAGTTAAAGCTTTAAAGGAAGAGTTGTTTAATCTTCGCTTCCAACTTGCTACAGGACAATTAGAGAATCCAACTCGCATTCGTGAAGTGCGTAAGGCAATTGCTCGTATGAAAACTGTAGTTCGTGAAAGAGAGATCGGAATTAATCGATAAATTGAGGGGAGGTTTGCATAGTGAGCGAACGTAACCAACGCAAAGTTTATACTGGTCGTGTAGTGTCTGACAAAATGGACAAAACGATTACAGTTTTAGTTGAAACTTACAAAACTCATTCCTTGTACGGAAAACGTGTTAAGTATTCTAAGAAGTACAAAGCCCATGATGAGCAAAACCAAGCGAAACTTGGCGATATCGTAAAAATCATGGAAACTCGCCCGCTTTCTGCTACTAAGCGTTTCCGTTTAGTTGAAATCGTTGAAGAAGCGGTTATTATCTAAATAGACGAATCGGAATTTTTAGTCCGAAGGGAGGTTTCATAACATGATCCAACAAGAATCTCGTTTGAAAGTTGCTGACAACTCTGGTGCACGTGAACTTTTAACAATTAAAGTATTAGGCGGCTCTGGTCGTAAATATGCTAACATTGGTGACATTATCGTTGCTACGGTAAAACAAGCAACACCAGGTGGCGTTGTTAAAAAAGGTGACGTTGTTAAAGCAGTAGTAGTACGTACGAAGAGCGGTGCTCGTCGTCCGGATGGTTCTTACATCAAATTTGATGAAAACGCAGCGGTTATCATTAAAGACGATAAGAGCCCACGTGGTACTCGTATCTTCGGACCAGTAGCTCGTGAATTACGTGATAGCAACTTCATGAAGATCGTTTCTTTAGCTCCAGAAGTTCTATAATTTAAGGTATTGCCTTGCTAAGGAGGTGCAGAATTAAGATGCATGTAAAAAAAGGTGATAAAGTACAGGTAATCACTGGTAAAGACAAAGGAAAACAAGGCGTTATCCTTGTGGCTTTCCCAAAGCAAAACCGTGTTATCGTTGAGGGTGTCAATATCGTTAAGAAGCACTCTAAGCCATCTCAATTAAATCCACAAGGTGGAATTATTACTAAAGAAGCACCTATTCACGTTTCTAACGTTATGATTTTAGATCCGAAAACAGGTGAACCTACTCGCGTAGGCTTCAAAGTAGAAGATGGTAAAAAAGTTCGTATTGCAAAAAAATCTGGTGAATTATTAGATAAATAATTTTCTTAAGAAAGGAGGTCACTTCATTGAATCGCCTTAAAGAGAAGTTCCAAAAGGAAATTACTCCTGCTCTAGTGAGCAAGTTTAACTATAAATCTGTAATGCAGGTACCAAAAATCGAAAAGATCGTAATCAACACTGGTGTTGGTGACGCGGTATCTAACTCAAAAGCGTTAGACAACGCAGTAGAAGAATTAACACAAATCACAGGTCAAAAACCTGTTGTAACTCGTGCTAAAAAATCAATCGCTGGTTTCCGTCTTCGTGAAGGTATGCCAATCGGTGCGAAAGTAACTTTACGCGGCGAGCAAATGTATGAGTTCTTCGACAAATTAGTATCAGTTTCTTTACCACGTGTACGTGATTTCCGTGGTGTTTCTAAGAAATCATTCGATGGTCGTGGAAACTATACATTAGGTGTTAAAGAGCAACTTATTTTCCCTGAGATTGATTATGATAAAGTAAGCAAAGTCCGCGGTATGGACATCGTAATCGTTACTACAGCGAAAACTGATGAAGAAGCTCGTGAACTTTTAACACAATTCGGTATGCCATTCCAAAAATAATGGAAGCCAACGCTAAGTAGAGGAGGCGAAAACGTGGCTAAAAAATCTATGATAGCGAAACAAAAGCGTACTCCTAAGTTTAAAGTACAAGAGTATACACGTTGCGAACGCTGCGGTCGTCCGCATTCTGTATACCGCAAATTTAAACTTTGCCGTATTTGTTTCCGTGAACTTGCATATAAAGGTCAAATTCCTGGTGTTAAAAAAGCTAGTTGGTAAAACCCACAAATGGGAAGGAGGTAAAACACATGGTGATGACAGATCCAATTGCAGACATGCTTACTCGCATCCGTAATGCGAACATGGTACGTCATGAGAAATTAGAGGTTCCTGCTTCTAAAATCAAAAAAGAGATCGCTGAACTTTTAAAACGTGAAGGTTTCATTCGTGATGTAGAATACATCGAGGATAACAAACAAGGTATCCTTCGTATTTTCCTGAAATATGGTGCAAACAATGAACGTGTAATCACTGGATTAAAACGTATCAGTAAACCTGGCTTACGCGTTTACGCTAAAGCTGACGAAGTACCACGTGTACTTAACGGATTAGGTATCGCTCTTGTTTCTACATCTAAGGGAGTAATGACAGACAAAGACGCTCGTCAATTACAAACTGGTGGAGAAGTAGTAGCATACGTTTGGTAATATATATTTAAAACGAACGGAGGTGTGACCACATGTCTCGTATTGGTAAAAAGATTCTTGAAATCCCTGCAGGTGTTACTATTACAGTTGCAGAAGACAATACTGTAACAGTAAAAGGCCCTAAAGGTGAATTAACTCGTACTTTCAATGCTGATATGCTTATCAAAATTGAAGAGAATACATTAACAGTTGAGCGTCCATCTGAACAGAAGGAACACCGTGCATTACACGGTACAACTCGTGCTTTAATCGGAAACATGGTTGAAGGTGTAACTGAAGGTTTCGCACGCGGACTTGAATTAGTCGGTGTTGGTTACCGTGCTCAAAAACAAGGTGATAAACTTGTATTAAGCGTAGGTTATTCTCATCCAGTAGAAATGACTCCGGAAGCAGGTCTTGAAGTTGAAGTACCTGCACCAACTAAGATCGTAATCAAAGGTATCGACAAGCAACGTGTTGGCGAATTTGCTGCTAACATCCGTGCTGTACGTGCTCCTGAACCTTACAAAGGTAAAGGTATTCGTTACGAAGGCGAAGTTGTTCGTCGTAAAGAAGGTAAAACTGCTAAGTAAACCCGTTAGGTGAGAGAAAGGAGTGACAAGAATGATCACTAAAGCTGATAAAAATGCGACTCGTAAGAAAAGACATGCGCGTGTACGTGCTAAGCTTACTGGTACTGCAGAACGTCCACGTTTAAACGTGTTCCGTTCTAACCAACATATTTACGCTCAAGTTATTGATGATGTAAATGGTGTAACGTTAGTAAGTGCATCTACTCTTGATAAAGACCTTGCTCTTAACGGTACTAGCAATATTGAAGCTGCTACGAAAGTTGGAGAATCAGTTGCTAAGCGTGCTGTAGAGAAAGGCGTTAAAGAAGTAGTATTTGATCGCGGTGGTTACTTATACCATGGCCGTGTTAAAGCTCTAGCTGAAGCTGCTCGTGAGGCTGGATTACAATTTTAATGGTCAAAGGAGGGAAAATTGATGCATCGCATTGACCCAAGTAAATTAGAACTTGAAGAACGTGTAGTTACGATAAATCGTGTCGCGAAAGTTGTTAAGGGTGGTCGTCGTTTCCGCTTTGCTGCACTAGTTGTAGTTGGCGATAAAAACGGTCATGTTGGATTCGGTACTGGTAAAGCACAAGAGGTACCAGACGCAATCCGCAAAGCTATCGAAGACGCTAAGAAAAACTTAATCGCTGTACCATTAGTTGGTACAACAATTCCACACACAATCAACGGTCATTTTGGCGCTGGTGAAGTATTCTTAAAGCCTGCTGCTGAGGGTACTGGTGTTATTGCTGGTGGACCTGTTCGTGCGGTCCTTGAATTAGCAGGTGTACAAGATATTCTTTCGAAATCTCTTGGTTCTAACACACCAATCAACATGATTCGCGCTACTGTGAACGGATTAAGCGAACTTAAGCGCGCTGAAGATGTTGCAAAATTACGCGGTAAATCTGTAGAAGAGCTACTAGGTTAAGGAGGGAAAACAAATGGCGAAAAAGTTAGAAATTACCCTCACTCGTAGTGTAATTGGTCGTCCACAAGATCAACGTGCGACGGTAGAAGCTTTAGGTCTTAAAAAGTTGAATTCAACTGTAGTTAAGGAAGAAACTCCTGCTATTCTTGGTATGATCAACAAAGTTTCTCACCTTGTAACTGTAAAAGAAGCTTAAGGATAACTCATTAATATAAGGAGGTGCCTGGGAATGAAACTTCATGAATTAAAACCTGCAGAAGGTTCTCGTAAAGTACGTAACCGTGTCGGTCGTGGTATCGGTTCTGGTAACGGTAAAACTGCTGGTAAAGGTCATAAAGGACAAAACGCACGTTCTGGCGGCGGTGTTCGTCTTGGCTTCGAAGGTGGTCAAACTCCATTATTCCGTCGTTTACCAAAACGCGGCTTCACAAACATTAACCGTAAAGAGTTTACTATTGTAAACTTATCAACGTTAAATCGTTTTGAAGATGGTACAGAAGTAACACCTGAATTATTGCTGGAAACTGGCGTTATCAGCAAATTAAACGACGGTGTTAAAATTCTTGCAAGCGGCGCAGTAGAGAAAAAACTAACTGTTAAAGCGCACAAGTTCTCTTCAAGTGCTAAAGAAGCAATTGAAGCAGCTGGCGGATCAGTTGAGGTGATCTAATGTTTCGTACAATCTCCAACTTTATGCGCGTTGCTGAGATAAGACGTAAAATATTATTCACTTTAGCGATGTTAATCGTATTCAGGATTGGCACGTTTATCCCCGTGCCATTTACAAATGGAGACGTACTGAAGGCACAAGATCAATTAAATGCTTTAGGTATTCTAAATACATTTGGCGGTGGAGCCTTGAAAAACTTCTCCATCTTTGCGATGGGAATCATGCCGTATATTACAGCATCCATCATCGTGCAATTATTGCAGATGGATGTTGTTCCTAAATTTTCGGAATGGGCGAAGCAAGGTGAAATGGGCCGTCGTAAATTAACGCAATTCACGCGTTATTTTACAATTGTTCTTGCGTTTATTCAGGGGTTTGGTATGTCAATCGGTTTTAACGGTATGGTAGGTGGACAATTAATTTTGAATCCTGGTTGGAGCACTTATTTATACATTGCTACGGTACTGACTGCTGGTACTGCATTTTTAATGTGGTTAGGTGAACAGATTACAGCTAAAGGTGTAGGTAATGGTATTTCCATCCTAATCTTCGGTGGTATTGCCGCAGCGATCCCAAGTGTTATATCTCAAGTGTATCAGCAACAGTTTCAAAATATCGGAGATCAATTGTTCATGAGTATCGTTAAAGTTGCATTGATCTTACTAGCTGTGCTAGCAGTTATTGTGGGTGTTATTTTCATTCAACAGGCTGTTAGAAAGATCCCAATTCAATATGCGAAGCGTGTAACAGGAGGAAATGGTGGTTATGCTGGAGCACAAAACACACATTTACCGCTTAAGGTAAATAGTGCTGGTGTTATTCCAGTAATTTTTGCTGTTTCATTCTTAATTACGCCTCCGACTATTGCACAGTTCTTCCCGAAACATGATGTATCGCAGTGGATTATTGCAAACTTTAACTATTCTCACCCAGTGGGAATGATCATATATGTTGCGCTCATTGTAGCCTTCACATATTTCTATGCGTTTGTTCAGGTTAATCCAGAGCAAATGTCAGAGAATCTAAACAAACAAGGTGGATATGTTCCAGGTATTCGTCCGGGTAAGAATACAGAACAATATCTAACAAAAATCTTGTATCGTTTGACCTTTGTAGGATCAATTTTCCTAGCAGCGATTGCAATCTTACCAGTTATCTTTACGAAGCTGGGAAATCTTCCTCCATCTGCACAGATCGGTGGAACGAGTATGTTAATCGTTGTCGGCGTTGCTTTAGAAACAATGAAGCAACTAGAAAGCCAACTGGTAAAACGCCATTACAAAGGGTTTATCAAGCAGTGAGTAAGTGGGAAGTATTGTCTTCCCTACATGCTCATGTACTCTGAGGGGGAACAAGGATGAACTTAATTTTAATGGGGCTTCCTGGTGCTGGTAAAGGTACACAAGCCGAACAGATTGTTGCCAAGTATAACATCCCTCACATCTCAACAGGAGATATGTTCCGTGCAGCTATGAAGGCTGAAACTGAAATGGGTTTACAAGCAAAATCCTTTATTGATAAAGGTGCACTTGTTCCAGATGAAGTTACAATCGGAATCGTTCGTGAACGTTTAAGCCAAGAAGACTGCGTAAGAGGCTTCTTATTAGATGGTTTCCCACGAACAGTTGCACAAGCATCAGCTCTTGAAGAGATTATGAAAGATCTTGGCAAAAAAATCGACTATGTTTTAAACATTAATGTGGATTCAGGGTTGTTATTAAAGCGCCTTACAGGCCGTCGCATTTGTAAAGAGTGCGGTGCGACTTACCACTTAGAATTCAATCCGCCAGCAAAAGCTGACGTGTGCGATAAATGTGGTGGCGAATTATATCAACGCTCTGATGACAATGAAGAAACTGTAGCAAATCGCTTAGATGTAAATATTAAGCAAACTAAACCTTTGCTTGATTTCTACGAGGAGCTTGGTTACTTACAAAGCATTAATGGTGAGCAAGATATCAATAAAGTATTTGCTGATATCGATGTTCTCATCGGAGGCTTAGCGTAATGATAATCTGCAAAACTCCTCGCGAGATAGAAATCATGCGAGAAGCTGGCAGGATCGTTGCTTTAACTCATCAAGAGTTAAAACAGCACATTACTCCAGGAATTACAACGAAAGAGCTCGATCAAATAGCGGAAAAGACGATTCAAAAATATGGTGCTACGCCATCTTTTAAAGGATACAACGGATTTCCGGGGAGCATATGTGCTTCTGTAAATGAAGAGCTTGTACACGGAATTCCAGGGAAGCGCAAGCTCAAAGAGGGCGATATCATCAGTATCGATATTGGTGCGAAATACAATGGGTACCATGGAGATTCTGCATGGACGTATCCAGTTGGAAACATTTCTGAATCTGTTCAAAAGCTACTTGATGTCACAGAAAAATCGTTGTATCTTGGTCTAGAACAAGTAAAACCAGGCGAGAGATTATCAAATATCTCACATGCGGTTCAAACCCATGCTGAAGAGAATGGATTCTCGATCGTTAGGGAGTATGTTGGTCACGGAATCGGGCAAGACTTACATGAGGACCCTCAAATCCCGCACTATGGTCCACCAAATAGAGGCCCTAGATTAAAGCCGGGAATGGTCATCTGTGTTGAGCCGATGGTGAATCAAGGAAGACGATATGTAAAAACACTATCTGATGACTGGACAGTGGTAACGGTAGATGGTAAATGGTGTGCCCATTTTGAGCACACGATTGCTCTTACAGAAGCAGGATACGAAATCCTTACCACTTTATAAGTAGCTGGCTCTCCGGGATTTCAGAGCAGTGTAAAATGTTACTGATTTGATGAAGGGAGAACTATTGAATGGCTAAAGATGATGTAATTGAAGTCGAAGGTACCGTTCTTGAAACGTTGCCAAATGCTATGTTCAAAGTAGAATTAGAGAATGGGCATGTCGTATTGGCTCACGTTTCTGGTAAAATCCGTATGAACTTCATTCGTATTTTACCAGGAGACAAAGTTACGGTAGAATTATCTCCGTACGATTTAAATCGTGGTCGTATTACGTACCGTTTTAAATAATATAGCACTCCGTAATCTTTAAGGAGGTTCGAGACATGAAAGTAAGACCGTCAGTTAAACCAATCTGCGAAAAATGTAAAGTTATTCGTAGACGTGGAAAAGTAATGGTTATTTGTGAAAACCCTAAACATAAACAAAAACAAGGTTAATCAGAAGGAGGTGCATTCGTAATGGCACGTATCGCAGGTGTAGATATTCCTCGAGACAAACGCGTTGTTATTTCTTTAACTTACGTATTCGGCATTGGTCGCACAACTGCTGAAAAAATTCTTGCAGAAGCAGGTATTTCTGAAGAAACACGAGTTCGTGATTTAACGGAAGACGAATTAGGACGTATCCGTGATATCATCGATCGTATTAAAGTTGAGGGAGACCTTCGTCGTGAAGTATCTCTTAACATCAAACGTCTAATGGAGATCGGTTCTTACCGTGGTCTTCGTCACCGTCGTGGTTTACCAGTTCGTGGTCAAAACTCTAAAAACAATGCTCGTACACGTAAAGGTCCACGTCGTACAGTAGCAAATAAAAAGAAATAATAAGTAAAGGAGGTTGAACTAACAATGGCACGTAAAACAAACACTCGTAAAAAACGTGTGAAAAAGAATATTGAAGCTGGTGTAGCTCATATTCGTTCTACTTTCAACAACACAATCGTAACACTTACAGATACTCACGGTAACGCACTTTCTTGGTCTAGTGCTGGTGCACTTGGTTTCCGTGGATCTCGTAAATCTACTCCATTCGCTGCGCAAATGGCTGCTGAAACTGCTGCTAAAGCTGCAATGGAACACGGTTTAAAAACTTTAGAGGTTACTGTTAAAGGTCCTGGTGCTGGTCGTGAAGCTGCAATTCGTGCTCTTCAAGCTGCAGGTCTAGAAGTAACAGCAATTAGAGATGTTACTCCAGTTCCTCATAATGGATGTCGTCCACCAAAACGTCGTCGTGTGTAATTTTTCTGTATAGAATTTTCCCTTTTGTCTATAATGGATATGATGCATTATCGAGAAATTTCGTACAGAAACATCGCTTGTTGTGCACAATCGGGAACTGCCTAAGGGGGACTTTCGGTTAGACAGGGGTTATACCTTTGTTTAACCGGGGTTTCGACGTTTTGAAGGAGGGTTTAGTTAATGATTGAAATCGAAAAGCCGAAAATCGAAACGGTTGAACTTAACGAAGATGCTAAATATGGTAAATTCGTAATTGAACCGCTTGAGCGTGGATATGGTACTACGTTGGGTAACTCCTTACGTCGTATTCTTTTATCTTCACTCCCTGGTGCCGCTGTTACTGCTATCCAAATCGATGGCGTATTACATGAATTTTCAACAGTTGAGGGCGTAGTAGAAGACGTTACAACGATCATCTTAAACTTGAAAAAGTTAGCTCTTAAAATCTACTCTGAAGAAGAGAAGACGTTGGAAATTGATGTGCAGGGCGAAGGTATTGTCACAGCTGCTGATATTACTCACGATAGTGATGTAGAAATCTTAAATCCAGATTTACACATTGCAACGTTAGCAAAAGATGCGCATTTCCGCGTGCGTTTAACTGCAAAGCGTGGCCGTGGGTATACGCCAGCTGATGCAAATAAAAGCGAAGATCAACCAATAGGAGTAATTCCTATTGATTCTATTTATACTCCAGTATCACGTGTGACTTACCAAGTGGAAAAGACACGTGTCGGACAAGTGGCTAATTATGATAAGCTTACGCTTGATGTATGGACGGATGGAAGCATCGGGCCAAAAGAAGCTATCTCTTTAGGTGCCAAAATCTTAACTGAGCATTTAAATATCTTTGTTGGTTTAACTGATGAAGCACAAAATGCTGAGATTATGGTCGAGAAGGAAGAAGATCAAAAAGAGAAAGTTCTTGAGATGACTATCGAAGAACTAGACCTTTCTGTTCGTTCTTATAATTGCCTAAAACGTGCAGGAATTAATACTGTACAAGAGCTTGCGAACAAAACAGAAGAAGATATGATGAAAGTTCGTAACTTAGGACGTAAATCCTTAGAAGAAGTTAAACATAAACTTGAGGAATTAGGTTTAGGTTTACGTAAAGACGACTGAGGATTTAAACCCATCAACAAAGGAGGGAACTACGAATGGCATACAGAAAATTAGGCCGTACAAGTGCGCAACGTAAAGCTATGTTACGTGACTTAGCTACTGATTTAATTATCAACGAGCGCATCCAAACGACAGAAACTCGTGCAAAAGAACTTCGTTCTGTAGTGGAAAAAATGATCACTTTAGGTAAACGCGGAGATCTTCATGCTCGTCGTCAAGCAGCAGCTTTCATTCGCAATGAAGTAGCTAACGCTGAGACTGGTCAAGATGCACTTCAAAAACTATTCGCTGATGTAGCTCCACGCTATGCTGAGCGCCAAGGCGGATACACTCGTATTGCAAAAATTGGTCCACGTCGCGGAGACGCAGCACCAATGGTAATTATCGAGTTAGTATAATGATAATTAAAAGGGCAGGACAGTTCTTTTCAAGAAACTGGTCATGGCCCTTTTTTTTAAATATAAAAATAGGCTTACTTGGCGAAGGAAAGGGTGCCTTGTATTGAAAAAAGAGAAACTTCGGACAGAAAATATATCATTTCAATATCCTGGTGCAGCCACTTATGCATTAAAAGATGTTTCTTTCTCCTTATATGAAGGAGAATGGGTATCTGTTATTGGACAAAACGGTTCTGGGAAGTCTACACTTGCAAAATTATTGAATGGTTTGTTTTTGCCGGAAGCAGGGACAATTACAGTAAATGATGCAATGATTTTGTCAGAGGAAACGGTATGGGATGTTCGAAAACAAATTGGGATGGTATTTCAAAATCCGGATAATCAATTTGTTGGAACAACAGTGCAAGATGACGTTGTCTTCGGTTTAGAGAATATCGGAATGCCAAGAGAGCAGATGGTAGAAAGATTAGATCAGGCCTTACGACTAGTCCGTATGGAAGATTTTCTTAATGATGAGCCTCATTCTTTATCTGGTGGGCAAAAGCAGCGAGTAGCAATAGCAGGCGTTTTAGCACTTCAGCCATCTATTTTGATATTAGATGAAGCAACGTCAATGCTAGACCCTCAAGGGAGACGTGAAGTGGTAGAAACGGTTAGACAACTTGTTAATGAAAAAGGTATTACCGTGTTATCAATTACGCACGATTTAGAAGAAGCGGCACAATCAGACCGTGTTATTATTTTAAATAAGGGAGAGATATTAGAGGAAGGGACTCCAGAACAAATTTTTAAGTCCTCTCATATGCTCCAAGAAATTGGATTAGATGTACCATTTTCAGTGAAAATAGCAGAATTATTAAAAAGAAATGAAATTCTCTTGCAAAATACGCATCTTACAATGGAAAGCTTGGTGAACGAACTTTGGAGATTACATTCCAAAAAGTAGAACATCGTTATCAATATAAAACTCCATTTGAAAGACGCGCACTTTATGATGTAGACGTGTCGTTTCCAAGTGGGGGCTATTATGCCATTATCGGTCATACTGGTTCAGGTAAGTCGACGATGATTCAACATTTAAATGGTTTATTGCAGCCGACAAATGGCACAGTTCAAATTGGTGAACATTTCATTTCGGCAGGAAAGAAAGAAAAAAAGCTAAAGCCACTACGTAAAAAGGTAGGGGTTGTCTTTCAATTCCCAGAACATCAGTTGTTTGAAGAGACTGTGGAGAAAGATATTTGCTTCGGCCCTACTAATTTTGGTGTATCTGTAGAAGAAGCGAAGCAAAAAGCAAGAGAGGCAATTGAACTTGTAGGGTTAGAACCAGAACTGTTAGCACGTTCACCATTTGAGTTAAGTGGTGGGCAAATGAGGCGTGTTGCGATAGCAGGCGTATTAGCGATGGAACCCGAAGTGCTTGTATTAGATGAACCTACAGCAGGACTAGATCCAAAAGGGCAAAATGAACTTATGGAGATGTTTTATAAGCTACATAAGGAGAAAGGCCTTACAGTTATCCTTGTAACGCATAATATGGAGGATGCTGCTAAATATGCCGAGCAGATTGTAGTCATGCATAAAGGAACGGTCTTTTTGCAAGGAAGTGCAGAGGAAGTATTTTCACATGCTGATGAACTAGAGAAAATTGGCGTGGATCTTCCTATGTCTTTAAAGTATAAACGTGCAATTGAAGAGAAGTTTGGCATTTCAATCCCAAAGGCTACCTTATCTTTAGAGGATCTTACTCATGAAGTTGTGCAGGTGTTACGAAAAGGTGGTCATGAATCATGCAGCAGTTGATTATTGGAAGGTATATTCCAGGGAATTCTCTTATTCATCAACTTGATCCACGTACGAAGCTGCTGATTGTCTTTTTATATGTATTTGTTGTTTTCTTAGCAAATAATGCGATTTCATATGGATTTTTATTTTTATATGCACTCATTGCTTTATTTTTTGCAAAAGTGCCGATTCGTTATGTACTTTCGGGCTTAAAACCAATTCTATGGATTTTTCTTTTTACATTTTTCCTGCATATTTTTACAAATAAAGAAGGGGAAGTACTATTCCAGCTTGGTTGGTTTTCGATACATGAAAAAGGATTAGAGCAAGGAATATACATTTCTATACGATTCTTCGTTATTATTTTAATGACGACATTATTAACGTTAACGACGACACCCATTGAGATTACAGATGGTTTGGAGACGTTATTAAAGCCGTTGAAGCGTATAAAAGTTCCTGTTCATGAAATCGCATTAATGATGTCAATTTCTCTTCGTTTTATTCCGACATTAATGGATGAAACGAGTAAAATAATGAAGGCACAATCGTCACGTGGTATTGATTTTGCAGGGGGACCGATAAAAGATAGGATGAAAGCTATCATTTCACTACTCGTTCCTCTATTTATCAGTGCTTTTAAGCGTGCAGAGGACCTAGCAATTGCTATGGAAGCCCGTGGATATCAAAGTGGCGAAGGACGTACTAAATTCAGGCAACTACGCTGGAAAACAAGCGATACAGTAACGATTATAAGCTTACTTTGTTTAGCTTGTATTTTGGCATGGGTGCGATCGTAATGGAGAATAAAGAAATGGATAGAATAAAATGTACGGTTGCATATGATGGCATGCACTTTTGTGGTTATCAAATTCAACCGCAGCATCGTACTGTTCAACAAGAAATAGAGAAAGCTTTACAGAAATTGCATAAAGGGGAACTTGTCCGTGTTCAGGCATCGGGCAGAACAGATTCTACTGTTCATGCTAAAGGACAAGTCATACACTTTGATACACCGTTGTCTCTTGAAGAGTGGCAATGGAACAATGCATTAAACACAATGTTACCAGATGATATTGTTATCACACAGGTAGAGAAAAAAACAGAAGAATTTCATGCACGTTACGGTGTCGAGAGAAAAGAATATCGTTATCGTGTATTATTATCAAAGACTGCGGATGTATTCCGTAGAAATTACGTATATCAATATCCATATCCGCTCGAAATAAACGCTATAAGAAAAGCGATTCCTTATTTTATTGGAACGCATGATTTCACTTCTTTTTGTTCGGCAAAAACTGACAAAAAAGATAAAGTGAGAACAATTTATGAAATCGAGCTAATTGAGCAAGACGATGAATTAATTTTTCGTTTTGTAGGTAATGGATTTTTATATAATATGGTCAGGATTATTGTTGGTACGTTACTGAGCGTAGGGCAAGGAAAGCTTGATCCGGATAGCATTCCAGAGATTTTAGCAAAACAAAATCGTCAGTTTGCTGGAAAGATGGCTCCTGGTCATGGGCTTTATTTATGGCAGGTAAACTATAACAACTAATCCTGGTGTAACATTTGCTTGACATTAGAAACTCAAAAGTATATCATAACATATGGTATTGTTTCTAAAACCACGATTAGCCCCGGAAGGAAATCGTGTTTAAGATAAACAATAGATTTTTTCTATGGAAAAGATAACGAGGAGGGAAACACATGCGTACGACTTTTATGGCAAAAGCTAACGAAGTTGAGCGTAAATGGTATGTGGTTGATGCTGAAGGTCAAACTTTAGGTCGCCTTGCTAGTGAAGTAGCATCCATTTTACGTGGTAAAAACAAACCTACATTTACACCACACGTTGACACGGGTGATCATGTAATTATTATTAACGCTGAGAAAATTCATTTAACAGGTAATAAATTAAACGATAAAATTTACTACCGTCACACTAACCACCCAGGTGGACTTAAACAAAGAACAGCTCTTGAAATGCGTACAAACTACCCTGTACAAATGTTAGAGCTTGCAATTAAAGGCATGCTTCCAAAAGGACGCTTAGGCCGTCAAGTTTCTAAGAAACTAAACGTGTATGCTGGAGCAGAGCATCCACACCAAGCACAAAAACCAGAAGTTTACGAACTTCGCGGATAATCAATTAAAGGAGGGCTTACTTTGGCACAGGTTCAATACTATGGCACTGGACGTCGTAAGAGTTCAGTAGCGCGCGTACGCCTAGTTCCAGGCGAAGGACGCGTTATCATTAACGGTCGTGATTTTGAAAACTATATCCCATTTGCTGCATTACGTGAAGTAGTGAAACAACCTCTAGTTGCAACAGAAACTTTAGGTAACTACGATGTACTTGTAAACGTAAATGGTGGTGGATACACTGGTCAAGCTGGTGCTATTCGTCACGGTATTTCTCGCGCTTTATTAAAAGCTGATCCAGAATACCGTCTAACACTAAAACGTGCAGGTCTATTAACTCGTGACGCACGTATGAAAGAGCGTAAAAAATACGGTCTTAAAGGCGCACGTCGTGCACCTCAGTTCTCAAAACGTTAATTTTTGCGAACTACAAACCCCAACCATTTTGGTTGGGGTTTTTTTATGTTTCATTCCTCTTTTGTAATTTTTGTAGTTTGGAATATTTTAGTGCTATCCTCTCGCGTATGCTTCTTCTTTAGAAGTTTAGACTAATACGTATTAGGGAGGTTTATAAGTACTATGAATGTCATTGTCAGCTTACAAGAAAAACAAAAAGAAAAGCAGTTGAAATATGAGCGGAAGATGCTGCGGGAATTATCATTAAAAACATTACGTTCAAATATTAGAGATGCCTTTCAGATGCAGGAACTTCATCGTCAGTATGAAGATTACTGCATTGAATTAGGGATAGAATCGTATTTATTAGGAGCGAGATATAGTAAATTTGGCTATTATGGCGAATCGTTCTTTGATGTGAAATATAGGGCCTTAGAAGAAGAGCAACAATTAACGGAAACACTATTTCAATTTTTAACGAGCATGACTATGCGAGAAATTAAGTTACAAGATGAGGAATTACTCTTTGAATCTTGCCAGCAGTTTATCGGCTTATGGTGGCAGGAAGGATATGAAAAAGGTGAAAGAAGATATCGATTAAAGCTTCATTAAGACAAGCATAAACTTTCCTCTTGTCCCATATAAGTAATTAGAGGGACTAGCTGGAGGAGGAAAGGTATGAAGAGAATTCGAATTATCTCTTTTGCACTCGCTGCGGTTATTTTGTTTTTTTTAGTCAAACAAGAATTTCAAATTACAAAATCGTGGCGGGCTTGGAATTTACCCTTATCAGGGAAAGTAATCGTATTAGATGCTGGGCATGGTGGACCAGACGGAGGGGCTGTTGGTGGCAAGGATATTGTAGAAAAAGATATTACGCTTGAGATTACAAAGAAGGTGCAAGATTATTTACAAGAGCAAGGTGCGCTAGTTATTTTAACACGTGAGGGAGATTATGATTTAGCACAGAAAGATACAAAGTCATATAGTAGACGTAAAGCAGAAGATTTAAAAAAACGTGTAGAGATTATTAATAAACCCGATGTAGACTTTTTTGCAAGTATCCATTTAAATGCTTTAACTAGTAGTGGATCAAAGGGCGCACAAACGTTCTATTACCGTTCTTCAATTGAAAATGAACGTGCTGCGAAATTTATACAAGCTGAGTTGAGAACGAGTTTAGAGAATACAAATCGTTCTGCTAAAACAATTTCTCATGTGTATTTATTAAAGTATGCGAAAACACCAGGCGCTTTAATTGAAGCTGGCTTTTTATCGAATGTAAATGAAAGGTATATGTTAAATTCGGAGAAATATCAGCAAAAGGTAGCGGCTGCAGTATATCGTGGTATATTACGTTATTTCACGGAAAAAGGAAATCCTCCAGAATAAGGAGGATTTTTTTGCGTTTCTCTCGTTAACGAAGTTTTCCGAAAATATGTTATACTGGAAATGTAAACGCATTTATTTCAAAAGTAAAGAGAGATATATTTAATTAACATTATGTTATTTTTCATACAGGGGGCTGGGCTAATTATGGTAACGAAAGAGCAAGTAGTGGAAGCGTTAGAAGGGATTGTAGATCCGTTTTTACATAAAACGTTAAAAGAAACAGGGGCAATTAAAGAGGTGACAGTCAAGCCTGAGAAGGAACATGTAAGTGTTAAAATTGCAATCGTAAAAACCGGTACAGCGGAACAAATGCAATTGCAATCTGGAATTGTAAAGTTAGTGAAAGAACTAGGAGCAGCAACAGTAGGGCTTCGCTTTGCAGAATTTACAGAAGAGGAATTAGCTCAGTTTGCACCAGAACAAGAAGAAGAGCAAACTGAATCTTTATTGTCACCAAATTCGAAAACGACATTTTTAGCAGTGGCGAGTGGAAAAGGTGGAGTAGGGAAATCAACAGTTTCTGTTAATCTTGCTATTGCTCTAGCTCGTCTAGGGAAAAAAGTTGGTATCATTGATGCCGATATTTATGGTTTTAGCGTACCTGATATGATGGGGATAGAAAAACGCCCTGTAGTAAGAGGAGATAAAATCATTCCAGTGGAGCGTCTAGGTGTAAAGGTAATCTCAATGGGGTTCTTTGTAGAAGATAATGCACCGGTTATTTGGAGAGGACCTATGCTTGGGAAAATGTTAAATCATTTCTTCACAGAAGTAGAATGGGGCGATTTAGATTATTTAGTTTTAGATTTACCACCAGGTACAGGTGATGTTGCGCTAGACTTACATTCGATGCTACCAGCTTGTAAAGAGATTATTGTCACAACACCGCATCCAACAGCGGCATTTGTAGCAGCACGTGCTGGAGCAATGGCTTTACGTACAGAACATAGTATTCTTGGTGTTGTTGAGAATATGGCTTATTTTGAAAGTAAAACAACTGGCGAAAAAGAATATGTGTTTGGAAGAGGTGGAGGAGATAAATTAGCTACAGAACTTCAAACAGAAGTACTTGGCCGAATCCCGCTTCAACAACCTGATTGGAATAAAGAAGATTTTGCGCCGTCAGTATATGAAGATACGCATACGACAGGTCTTATTTACCGCACAATAGCTGAAACGGTAATTGATAAAACAACTGTTGCGCAAAAATAAAATAATAATGAGTGGATGATACATATATTGTCCACTCATTATTATCGTTATTATTTTTACTGCTGTTCCTTTTTACCTTCTTGGGAACCACCTTCACCGCCGGCTTCCTTTTTATCAGAACCACTTTTTTCGGCTTTTTGGACACCTTTACTAATAATATCAATCATCTTAGCTTGGAAGAGTGGGCTTTCAGCAGTTTCTGTTAGTACTTGTTGTAAATATTGACGGTATTCTTTGCTCTTCATCGTTTGTAACATCATTTTTTCTACTTCAGGGTTTTTCATAATTTCCATGACGCCTGCTTGGTATTCAGGGTCTTTTAGTAATGTTTTCATTAAGGCTGTTTGTTCTTTTCCCATACTTTTAGCGAATTTCGATGAGAACTCAGGGTCTTTAAAGAGCTTTTCCCAGAATTGTTGCCCTTTATCGGATACCATTGCATCTTCAATCGTTTTCTTTACTACTGTTTCATCTAGTATGAGTGCTTGTTTCATTTTTTCATCAGTTAACACATCTTGAATGGCTTTCTTACCTTGATCGGTTTTTAAAATATCAACAATCATTTTCTTCGTTTGATCATAATCAAGTTCGGACTTTGCTTCTTTTTCTTGTGCACATGCTACAAGTACAAGAAATAGAAAAGAAGAAGTCAAAACGAGCAGCATCCGTTTCATAAGTTGGAACTCCTTTCAGCACAGTTCTCTCTTTTTAATATAAATATCTTTAAGGAATTTATACATGAACATGGCTAGCTTTTTGAAATTGTCATTGATACAATTTAATTAGAAATATAAGGATAATGGGGGATGTGTTGTGAATAGCCGCAAGTGGGTACGACTATTTTTTACGACGTTGTTTCTTGGTGGGGTTAGTACAGTCATTATTGGATTTGTTTTAGAGTGGGACAAGTACGCTAAATTTTTTCAAAATTCCGACGGAAAGGAAATTTTGGCAGTTTCCTTCTGGTTGATGGGTGTAGGATTTATTTTTAGTGTGATAAGTCAAATGGGGTTCTTTGCTTATTTAACAATCCACCGTTTTGGACTAGGAATGTTCCGATCGTCTTCTTTATGGAATATAGTCCAGCTCTTCTTTATTGCATTCGTTTTATTTGATTTTGTGTATTTAAGATCGGTATTGATTGCAAATGGGGAAGTTTCATTAGGGAATAACATACTTGTTGCTGGTGTGTTATTTATGTTTGGTGCCATCGTTGCTTATATAAAAAGTAAGGAAACGAATAAAAAGGCATTTGTACCAGCTTTGTTTTTTATGGTCGTTGTAACAATTCTTGAGTGGGTACCAGCACTTCGAATTAATGATACAGATTGGTTATATTTAATGGTGATACCACTTTTATTATGTAATGCATATCAGTTACTTATATTACATCGTTTAATTGGAAAGACGAGTAAGTCGGCCTAATTAAGTGAGTTTTACGCAGGGTAGTTGTACGAATGAAAATAGCGGGTTAAAAAAGCTCTATTACCTGAATGAAAGGTAGTAGAGCTTTTTATGTGTAAAAAATTATTGAACATCTTTACTTTTTGTACTTGTGTTGGAAATAAGTTGTGATACGGATATTTGCTCATAGCCGTCACTCTTTAATTTCTGTAGAAGCAGTGGTAAAGCTTTATTTGTTTGAAGAGCAGAATCGGATGCATGTAATAAGACGATATCTCCACCTTTTAAATTATTAGAGACGGTGGAAACGATATTGTTTACGCCAGGGTTTTTCCAATCGTTTGAGTTATTACTCCAATGAACGACAGTGTATCCGAGTGATTCTGCTATTTTAAGTGTTGCCTTGTTAAAGTCTCCACTAGGTGGACGCAATAGTTTAATTTGTTTCACACCGAGTTTTGTAAAAACATCTTGTGCTCGCAGAAGATCTTTTCGTATTTCATTTGCCTCTAGAGAAGTGTAGGACGTGTAATTATAACCCATACTACCGATTTCATGTCCATCTTTTATGATGCGTTCAACAACATCAGGGTGTCTTTCTGCCCATGCAGCAGAAAGGAAGAAGGTTGCATTCTTAATATCTCTTTCTTTAAGTGTATCAAGGATTGGAATTGCTTTTTTGTCTCCCCAACTAATATCAAACGTGAATGCAACTTGTTTTTTAGAGGTGTCGCCTTTGTAAATAACTTTAGGTCCTGTAGCGGTTGAGAAAGCAGACTCGTGTGAATATGTTTTCAAAAAGAGTAGCCATGCTGTAAATAAGGAAAGTATCACTATTAAGCTAATGTGTTTAAAGTTTCTTTTACTCGTAATAAAAAAGAAAAACATAATATTACGCCCCTTTGTCCAATCCTTTTCAGTTACATATATGCTGTAAATATAAAAAAGAGAACAAGGGATTAATATCGTAAGTAGTGGATATAATGGATGGTAGGATTTTGTTAAATGAAAATGGGCTTAAGGTTTATTGCTCTGGAAGAAATGATTGAGGTGATGATTTGCTTGGGTTTATGTTAACGAAAGAAGAGAAAAAAGAAATGGAATATATATTGAAGAGAGAGTTAGAAGAACTTTTATTTGATTTTGAAGATGAACGTATTCATGACGTTGTAAAAAAGGCAATGGAAGAAAGATATAAAATCATTTTTTGTTTGTTTCGAAGAGTCGCTAATGCAGAGGAATGTATTCGTTATGTAAGAAAAAGAACTTTTTATTAAAAAGTGTTGACGTTGATAGATATTATATGATAAATTAATAACCGTCGCTGATGCGGAAATGCAAAAAACGACAAAAAAGAAATTGAAAAACTTAGTTGACATTGAAAAACGAAGATGTTAACATAAGGAAGTCGCAAATGAGCGACCAAGTAGTTCTTTGAAAACTGAACGAAACAAACAACGTGAAACGTCAATTTTTATTTTAGATGCTAGACAAACTAACTTTATTGGAGAGTTTGATCCTGGCTCAGGATGAACGCTG
>NZ_JAKUFR010000024.1:0-60053 GCF_022663555.1 Bacillus cereus group sp. BfR-BA-01381 | reverse complement strand
AAAAACGCAAAAAGAAGCAGCTTTTCAAAAGGGAAATAAAAAAATTGAATTGGAACATATAGACATAAAAGCTAGTAAAGCAGGATATGTTGTTGTTGAAACAAAAGAAAAGGAAATAGAAGGAGAGGTCACTATTCAGAAGAAAGTACAGTATGCACTTGGAAAAGAAGAGGATGGCTGGAAAATTGAAGAGGTTCGCACGATAGAGAAGAAATAAAGTGAAATTTTCCGTAAATAGCGCAAAAAAGGTTCTCATTGGCGAGAACCTTTTTTTATCCCGCGTTAACAGGCAGTAAAACTCCCACCTCAAAATTCAGTTGGAGCAAAGAAGTTAGGTGGGAGATCAACTGTCCGTAAACGTCCGATTGGTTCAACTAATAATCAGTGGGGGATTCCCCCCACTGATTAAAGTTTCACTTTATAGTGGTAACATAATCTGATTTGAGCATGCCTCGATATCATCAATATCTTGGCGAATGGTTGCCATTTTATTATCAAGATCTTCAGCTTTCATTGCGGCATCATGTAGTTCATCTTTTAAATACTCAGGTATTTTCCCTTCATATTTATAATAAAGTTTATGTTCTAAACTTGCCCAAAAGTCCATTGCGAGCGTACGTAACTGAATTTCTGCAAAGACTTCTTTTGTACCAGAATTCAGTGATAAAGGATATTTAATAATCATGTGTAAACTTTTATATCCATTTTGTTTTGGATTAGCGATATAATCTTTTACCTCTATGATTTCCATATCTTCACGCTTTTGAATAACTTCTTTCAAATGATAGATATCTTCTACGAAGCAACATGTAATACGAATGCCGATGATGTCTTGTAAATGCGTTTGCGCATTTTCAACTGTCGGTAATAAATTTTTACGTTCAAGCTTTTTAATAATACTTTCAGGTTGTTTTAATCTTGTTTTTATATGTTCAAACGGGTTGTAATCCTCTAAAAATTGGGCTTCCCGGTTCATAATTTCAAATTTAGTTTTTAACTCTTCTAAAGCAAATGTATATGGTAGTACAAAAGCTTTCCAGTAGTTAACTGTTGATTGATTATATTCCATTTATATACACACCTTTTCCTATTTACAAGTGAGGTTGTTATTATACTAAACACCAAATCATGTAGGCGCAAGCAGCAAATGATGAGATCATAAAACGATATTTAGTTTTCATACTTTCAACTCCTTTCAAGTGAAATTCTATATAAATAAACGTGATTGTTAATAAGTTCACTATGTACAATTCCTATAGTAATAGATTCGTGTGAATTTCGTATGAACTAATTGTTTCAGCTTTTTGTCTTTTTTTGCAAATCATCATTATTCTCCATAATTTAAAGTGTTTTTATTTGATTTATTCATTTGTATAAATTAATGTATATTTGAATTTATAGTTATTAAGGAGGCTATACGGTGAACTTTGAAGAATTAGCAATTGCTAGACGTTCTGCAATGAAATTTGTACAAGGAATAGAAATCCCAGATGAGGACTTTAAAAAAATATTTGAGCTCACAAAGCTTTCTCCATCTTGTTACAATTTGCAACATACACATTATGTTGTAATTCGTGATCAAGAGCGCAAAGAAAGATTAAAAGAGTTAGCCTTCGGACAATATAAAATATCGAGTGCATCTGCGGTAATACTTGTTTGTGGTGACAAGAGAGCATACCAAAATGTCGAAAATATTTATTTCGGTATGAAGGTTTTAAAGATGATTGATGAATGTGAGTATGAAGATACAATTAGGCAAACGAAAGGGCTATATGAAGGAAAAGGAGAACGCTTCATGGAAGAGGAAGCGATAAGAAATGCTTCGTTAAGTGCGATGACTTTTATGTACGCAGCTAAGTATTATGGATATGATACGTGTCCAATGATCGGTTTTGATGAAAAAGCAGTACAAAGTGAATTGAATATGCCAGAGCATGTAGTACCTGTTTTAATGATTACGATAGGAAAAAGTGATACTACTAAAACGCGCCCACGAGGATATCGAAAACCGATTAGTGAGTTTGTTACATATGAGACATTTTAATAAAAAGTATAAAGTACTAAAAATAAAAGGGTTCTATTTAGAACCTTTTTATTTTGCAATTGACAAATAGAATGAAGTTATATAATATTTAAATCGTAATCATTACGTTTTATTTTGCGATCTTTAAAAGAAAGGAGAATTACATATGCGTGTAAATATTACATTAGCTTGTACAGAGTGCGGTGATCGTAATTATATTTCTAAAAAAAATAAACGAAACAATCCAGAGCGTATCGAACTAAAAAAATATTGTCCACGATTAAAGCGAGTAACGTTACATCGTGAAACGAAATAAAAGACTAGAGATATCTCTAGTCTTTTTTGTTTATATATATATGGTTTTTTTGTTGGAATTACCTTAAATTGTAATAAAAGGAGCGGTATGATGAATCAAAAAGATAAAGAAAGAAAAGAGCAAGTGGCTCATATTATTGACATTCCAGATGATTATAGGCTTGTTGTAGATGATCAAGAAGGTGTGGATGACCCATATCATCTATTATGGTGGGAACATAAAGGGGATGGGGAGAGAACAATACAGATTACGTTGAATAGATATACTGGTAATTTAATTGACTTTAGGATAGAGGATGAAAAAGCTTTTTCGAGCGGTAAGGAAGCGATAGAAGAGAATAAAGCAAGAGAGGTTGCAAATACATTCTTAAAAAAATATACAAAAGAAGGATATGAATTTTATACATATGTAACTGTTAAGGATGATTGGCGCGGTTGGAAAGAAGTAAATTATATGCAAGAAGTGAATAGCTATCCATTGCCGAATACGGGGTGTGTTGTGCGAGTTCATCCTTCAGGAAATGTTGTGAATTTCCATTATAATGGACAAAAAGCGATAGAGAAACAGCCATCATGGCCAAGTGAAATTGTTGAGGAGAACGTCGTTTTAGAAAATTTGAAAGCTAGACAAGATATGAGACTTGTATTTGTAGATTTAACATACTCTTCATGTGAGTATGAAAACGGGGAAGAAGTAAAAGGGTACCATCTTGTATATGAACCAGAGCCTAGTCATGCATTTATTGATGCAAGTACAGGTAAAGATTTATATGGGCCAGAACATTATAAATTACCGCCAACAATAGTTGTTGAAAAAATAGAAAAAGGTAGCCGGCAAGATGACATATTCGAATTATTTGACTGGGATAAAGAAAGTTTTGCAAAAGTAGATGAGACGGAAAATGATAATGAAATAAGGATGAAATTTGTTCCGAAAGAGGAATTACAAAAACAGAAAGAAGAAAAGAATCCATATTTAATGAATGAATTCTTTAAAAAGCATTTACCGATGTTAAAATATAATAATTTGATTGGTATTACGGTTGACAAATTAACCAATGAATTAATTGGCTTTATAAAACTGACAGAAGATAAAGAAGGAAAACAAATACTGTCTAGAGAGGAATGTTTACAAAAAGCAATTCAATTTTTAGAGTGTGTTATTCCGGATATCACACAATATCTTCGTCTTTGGGAGGAACGTGAAGAAGCAGAAGATGGGATTGAAAGATTTAACTTTTCCTTATATGTGAATGGTATTCCGGCAGAGTATAAGCACTTTATGATCAATATCAACACGAAAAATGGTGCAGTGATGCATTACTCTGGAGAGTCTAGCAAATTTATAAAAGAATTACTTACATACGAAACAACACCAAAAGTAACGAAAGAAGAAGCGTTAGAAATATACAGAGGTGCTATTAGAGTTAAATTAGAATGGTCTATAGATCATGATGTAGAGGAAACGGTATATCAATTGCTGTATAAACAAACAACGGATGAGAATTATAAAGAGTTCTTCGACGGTAGTCGAGAAATTCGTTATATTGATGCGCATACTGGGGAGAAAATTTGGAGCAAGTAAAATAAAAAGAGTTATTTTTCAAAGAAAATAACTCTTTTTATTTTTATAATTTGCCTGTTCGTTTTTCAAATGTAAATGTGATAGGAAGGTTGGAAGGAGAACTATCACTTTTAAATGTTACTTTCCATTCTTTAGAGTGGGCTTTAATTTCGAAATCAAGAAGATTCATTGCTCTACGTTTATCTATTTCTAAAAACATATTATGAATTTCTGGTTCCTGCTGTAAATTAAGAGCCTTTAGTGTGACTGTTAATGTGAAAAAATTTCGCCCTTCATATACTATTTTTGATATTTTTGTTTTTTGTGTATTTAACAGTATATAAAAACGGTCTGATGGAGTTAATTGTACAGAGTCATCAGTAATTTCATCCTCCATATTATGAAGTTCAACTAAGAAAGATGTACTATGGGAAGAATCTTTTTTACTTGTAATCTGTAATTCAGTAGGAATCATCGGTATTTCATAAAAATCATTCCTTATTATGTTGTTGTAATCCTCTGAAAATTTACGGACTTCTTTTGGGAAAGAGTCTTCTTCTTGTGTACTTAAAAAAGTTTTATGTTGCTTTGGAATTTTTTCACTAAACTTTAATGTTTCTTTAAAGTAATAATTGGATCCAGTTAAAAATAAAAAACTACAAATTAATAAAAAAATTCGATAGGGATTTTGAAAGTGAAAGAACAATAGTATACATGTAATAAATCCAATTACATAGAAAATAAAGATAAGTAGTTCTAGTTTTGAGTGAAAGGAGAAACCATAGTTATGAAAAAATTTCATTCCAATTATAATTTGAGCTCCAAAAAACAAGGAAATTCCAGATTGAAAAAATAATAAATCAGGCCCTCTCTTAATAACAAAAGTAATGAATGAAATGAAAAGTAAAAATACCCCTAAATAAATTGTTACATTTAATAATCGATCTAATGTAAGCATGAATAGTGTCCCCTTTAATAGCATATTCATATATAAATAACAATTTTATATAATTATAATATAACAATAAAATATTTTAAATATTGGAAGTGTTGAGTTTTATAAATAAACTGTACAGACACAAACAACCCCACGCCCACATACACTTAGTAAAGACCACTATTTTGGCGGAGGTGAAAGGTTTGAGTCTATTCGCCGCAATTGGATATATGGTTCGAGAAGTGTTTGTTTTTGTTTCTTATGTGAAGAACAATGCGTTTCCGCAGCCGTTATCATCAGACGATGAGAGAAAGTACTTAGAGTTAATGGAGCAAGGTGATGCTCAAGCGAGGAATCTGTTAATTGAACATAATTTACGGCTTGTAGCTCATATCGTTAAAAAATTTGAAAACACAGGGGAAGATGCAGAAGATTTAATTTCAATTGGTACAATCGGGCTCATTAAAGCGATCGAGAGTTATTCGGCAGGAAAAGGAACAAAACTTGCGACGTATGCAGCACGCTGTATTGAAAATGAAATTTTGATGCATTTACGTGTACTAAAGAAAACGAAAAAGGACGTTTCACTTCATGACCCGATCGGGCAAGATAAAGAGGGGAATGAGATATCGCTTATTGATATATTAAAATCAGAGTCTGAAGATGTAATTGATATGATCCAGCTGAGTATGGAGTTAGAAAAGATTAAAGAGTATATCGATATTTTAGACGAACGAGAGAAAGAAGTTATCGTGAAGCGTTTTGGACTGGGGCTTGATAAGGAGAAAACGCAACGAGAGATTGCAAAGGCGCTTGGTATTTCCAGAAGCTACGTATCAAGAATTGAAAAGCGCGCTTTAATGAAAATGTTTCATGAATTTGTAAGAGCAGAGAAAGAGAAAAAAGCAAAAGAATAATGTACATTGCAAGCAGCCGTATTTTAAAATGGGCTGCTTTTCTTTTTGTAAATAAGGAAAGAAAAAGAGTTGTGTTCAGAAGAAATCCATGTTCACTGTTGAAAATGACGGATTCTATCTGTAATATTAGAAGGTGCTAAACAATTTAAGAATAATACCATACTTAGCTTTCCGCATGTATACTGAAACAGTTCTATATGATATGTGGGAATAAGAACCAATTTTACATATGATATAGGAGGAAAAGAAGGGGAAGCTAAAGTTATAGACTAATTAGGAGGTTCCGCAATTTGCGACGTACATTATATCGACTTATGATCGAACTTACAAATGGTCGTTTTACTTCTTATATATTACGTAAATTTGCACAATCTCGTTTAAGCTCTATCATTATTCCATCGTATGCGAAAGTGTTTCAAATTAATCAAGATGAGATGGAAAAGGGTTTGAAGGAATATAGAACATTGCATGAATTATTTACGCGTAAGCTAAAAGAAGGAAAGCGTAGTATTGATACAGATGCATCGAGTATTGTTAGTCCTGTTGATGGTGTTTTTGCTGATCACGGTCCTATTGAGGACACAAAAACATTTGATATTAAAGGCAAGCGTTATTCGATTGTGGATATGCTAGGTAATGAAGAACGTGCACAGCGATATGCAGGTGGTACATACATGGTTATTTATTTAAGCCCAAGTCATTATCATCGTATTCATAGTCCGCTTTCTGGTTCTGTGACTGAAAGATTTGTACTCGGTAGAAAATCATATCCGGTAAATGCAGCTGGTATGGAATACGGGAAAGAACCATTGTCCAAAAATTATCGTTCTGTTACAGAAGTGAATAGTGACGGTGAACATATGGCGCTTGTAAAAGTAGGAGCTATGTTTGTAAATAGTATTGAGCTGCTGCATGAAAGAGACACTGTTCAAAAAGGTGAAGAAATGGCATACTTTACATTCGGTTCAACAGTTGTGTTATTGTTTGAAAAAGATATGATAGAAGTAGTGCAAGAATTGAAGAGTGGACAAGAGCTTCGCCTTGGTGAAAAGATTGCTACTCGATTGGCTCATAAGTAAAAAAGATTTCATAACTGTAAGTAAGATTTATGGACAAAGATGCGTAATGATGAAATTCCCTAGATGGGAGTACTTGTTTATTCGAGAGCCATCGCAGGATGGCTCTTTTTACAAGTTAGTTACTTGAAATTTCACTTTATATGTAATCAAGACGATTTGACAAGCTTGTCCTCTAATGAGCGTCTAATAATTTCTTGTTTTATAAGTAAAATGAAGTCGGGATTTAATTTTAGTTCTTTTGCTTTATAATAAGACTCAGTGAGTAACTCAGTAGATAACTGTTCCATATGTTTTGTTTTCAAGGTGAGTCACCTCCTAATAATATAAGGATTGATTCGTTGTTGCATTTAATGTACCAAAAAAATATGACAGTCACAAACGAGTGGTTATCCACATACCTAGGTGGATAAAATGTGTATAGATTGTTAGTAAATTCCAAATTAACTGAAAAATTAATGTGGAAAATGTGTACAATTTTATCCACAGGCCATATATCGAAATATGTTGTCGAAAAATTTTTATGAAAACTCCTCAAAGAGGTGAAAGAAATTGAAACTATTTTTACCAAATGAATATGTGAAAAATGTATATCATGTTCAACCAGAAGATTTGAAAAAACGTGGAATTAAAGGTGTTATTACTGATTTAGATAACACTTTAATTGAATGGGATCGTCCAAATGCAACGCCACAACTTGAAGAATGGTTTTTGAAAATGAAAGAGCAAGGCATTCAAGTAACGGTCGTTTCAAATAATAATGAGCAACGAGTGAAAGACTTTGCTGATCCATTAGGCATTCCATTTATTCATAGTGCACGTAAGCCATTTGTCCGTGCGTTTAAGCGTGCGATACAAGAGATGCAGTTGCAGCCAGATGAAGTTGTAGTAATTGGAGATCAATTACTAACGGATGTGCTAGGTGGAAACCGAGTTGGACTTCATACAATTTTAGTTGTACCAGTAGCACAAACGGACGGATTAGTAACGCGCTTTAATCGAAAAATTGAGCGAAGAATTATGAGAAACATGAAGAAAAAAGGTTTAATTAACTGGGAGGAATAAAGTTTGACTGAAACAATTAAATGTATTGGGTGCGGTGTAGAAATTCAAACAGAAGATAAAAATGAAGTGGGATATGCTCCTGCCTCATCTTTAGAAAAAGAACAAGTCATTTGTCAACGTTGTTTTCGATTGAAACATTATAACGAAATTCAAGATGTATCATTAACAGATGATGATTTCCTACGTATTCTAAACGGTATTGGAAAATCAGATGCGTTAGTAGTTAAGATTGTAGATATTTTTGATTTTAATGGTAGCTGGTTACCTGGCTTACATCGTTTCGTGGGAAATAATAAAGTATTACTTGTTGGGAATAAAGCTGATTTAATTCCTAAGTCAGTAAAACATGATAAAGTAAAGCATTGGATGCGCTATAGTGCAAAGCAGCTAGGATTAAAGCCAGAAGATGTCTTTTTAATTAGTGCAGCAAAGGGACAAGGGATTGCTGAGCTGGCAGATGCGATTGAGTATTACCGCGGCGGAAAAGATGTTTACGTTGTTGGATGTACAAATGTAGGGAAATCAACATTTATTAATCGTATGATTAAAGAATTTAGTGATGAGACTGAAAATGTAATTACAACATCTCATTTCCCAGGAACAACGCTTGATTTAATTGATATCCCGTTAGACGAAGAATCTTCTTTATATGATACGCCAGGTATTATTAACCACCATCAAATGGCTCATTATGTTGGAAAACAAAGCTTAAAGCTTATTACACCAACAAAAGAAATTAAGCCAATGGTATTCCAATTAAATGAAGAACAAACATTGTTCTTTAGCGGACTGGCACGTTTTGATTACGTAAGTGGCGGTCGTCGCGCATTTACTTGTCACTTCTCAAATCGTTTAACAATCCATCGTACAAAGCTTGAGAAAGCAGATGAATTGTATAAAAATCATGCAGGGGATTTACTAAGCCCGCCAACACCAGAAGAATTAGAAAATATGCCAGAGCTAGTGAAATACGAGTTTAATATTCGTGAACCAAAAACGGATGTTGTATTCTCTGGATTAGGGTGGGTTACTGTGAACGAACCGGGAGCAAAAATTGTTGCACACGTACCAAAAGGAGTAAGTGTTTCATTGCGTAAATCTTTAATTTAATATGGAGAGGGATTTATGAAACAATTATATGGTGTAATCGGAAATCCAATTGGACATTCATTATCACCCGTTATGCATAACGATGCATTTGAACACTTGAATATGGATGCCCATTATCATGCCTTTCTTGTTAAAGAGGAAGTGCTAGGGGAAGCAGTAAGAGGTTTAAAAGCGTTAGGTATTTCAGGATTTAATGTAACAACTCCGCACAAAGTTGCGATTATGGATTATTTGGATGAGATTGACCCGCTAGCAAAACAAATTGGTGCAGTAAATACGGTGGTTCATAAGGATGGAAAATTGATTGGCTACAATACAGATGGAATTGGTTTTGTCCGAGCGCTACAGTCAATTAGTAGTGAACCACTTCAAGAGAAACGTATTTTATTGCTTGGCGCAGGTGGTGCTAGTCGAGCTATTTATTTTTCACTTGCTGATGTAGGTGTGAAAGAGATTGATGTAGCGAATCGTACAGTAGATAAGGCGAAAGAACTTCTTGCTGCATGTACGGCTACTGTCCATTCTGTTGCTCTATCGCTAGAGAAAGCAACAGAAGAACAAGAGAATTATGATATTATCATTCAGACGACAACAATAGGTATGCATCCACGCGTCGAACATACGCCGTTACAAATTTCTTCGTTGAAAAAGGGAACGATTGTATCAGATATAATTTATAACCCATTTGAAACGAAAATTTTATGTGAGGCGAAAGAGCAAGGTGCAATGATTCAAAATGGTATTGATATGTTTGTTTATCAAGGAGCGCTTGCATTTGAAATGTGGACAGGGCGCACGCCAAATATCGAACGAATGAAACAATTAGTTATAAGAAAGCTTGGAGGCTAACATATATGTTAACAGGAAAACAAAAAAGATTTTTACGTGCACAGGCACATCATTTAACACCAATTTTTCAAGTAGGAAAAGGCGGAGTAAATGAAAATATGATTAAACAAATCGCAGATACTTTAGAAGCTCGTGAGCTATTTAAAGTAAGTGTGCTACAAAACTGTGAATTCGATCGCCGTGAAGTTGCCGAAGAACTTGCAAAAGGTGCACGTGCTGAAATCGTTCAAGTAATTGGAAGCACAATCGTTTTATACAAAGAGTCAAGAGAAAATAAACAAATTAAGCTTCCTCGATAAAAAGATTAGCATGCGCTATTTTTATCGTTGATGCGTAATGATGTAGAGAGCGAAACCAATTGAACTTTTATTAATAGCAACTCTCTTCTGTTAGGAATGAAGAGAGTTGCTGTACGTAAAAGGAAGGGGCGTTTCTTTTGAGGAAAATTGGCATCATTGGCGGTACATTTGATCCGCCACATTATGGACATTTGCTCATTGCAAATGAAGTATATCATGCTTTGAATTTAGAAGAAGTATGGTTCTTACCGAACCAAATTCCGCCGCATAAACAAGGGCGGAATATTACAAGTGTAGAAAGTCGTTTACAAATGTTAGAGCTTGCGACTGAGGCAGAGAAACATTTTTCTATTTGTTTAGAAGAGCTAAGCAGGAAGGGCCCATCTTATACGTATGACACTATGCTACAATTGACGAAGAAGCATCCGGATGTGCAGTTTCATTTTATTATTGGTGGAGATATGGTTGAGTATTTACCGAAGTGGTATAACATTGAAATGTTACTTGATCTTGTAACGTTTGTTGGGGTTGCAAGACCTGGGTATACATTGCATACACCTTATCCTATCACCATTGTGGAAATTCCGGAATTTGCTGTTTCTTCATCTTTATTACGTGAGAGATATAAAGAGAAGAAAACATGTAAATATTTACTTCCTGAAAAAGTACAGGTATATATCGAGAGGAATGGGTTGTATGAATCGTGAGAAAGCACTTCATATTGTCAAACAACAAATGCATGAAAAACGTTATATACACACAATTGGTGTAATGGAAACAGCAATTGAACTTGCTAAGTTATACGGTGTGGATGAAAAAAAGGCTGAAGTTGCAGCTATATTTCATGATTATGCGAAGTGTAGAGCGATTTCAGAGATGGAAGAGATCATTAAAAGTGAAGGTTTGCCGAAAGATTTACTTTGTTATAACAAAGAGTTATGGCATGCACCTGTTGGGGCATACTTAGTAGAAAAAGAAGTAGGTATTACAGATCCTGAAATCCTGCAAGCTATTACATATCATACAAGTGGTCATGAGAAAATGACGATGTTAGATAAAGTAATTTATGTAGCTGATTACATTGAGCCTGGGCGAAAGTTTCCAGGGGTGGAGGAAGCTCGTAAACTCGCATATACGGATATAGATCAAGCTTTATTATTTGCGCTAAAGAGAACAATTCAATTTTTAATGGAAAAAGATCAAACGATTTATCCATTAACATTCCAAACATACAATGCAGTTATCAAGGAGGAAATGAGTAAATGAAAGATAAAGATTTATTAGTATTAGCAGCAAAAGCAGCTGATGATAAGAGAGCAGAAGATATGGTTGTCCTAAATATGCAAGGTATTTCACCAATTGCAGATTATTTCATTATTTGTCACGGTAACTCAGATAAGCAAGTGCAAGCAATTGCACGTGAAATTAAAGCGAAAGCACACGAGTTCCAAATCGACGTGCAACGTATGGAAGGATTTGACGAAGCTCGCTGGGTATTAGTTGACCTTGGAGATGTAGTTGCTCATGTATTCCATAAAGATGAGCGTAATCACTATAATTTAGAGCGTCTATGGGGCGATGTGCCACGTGAAGATATTACAGAAGAGTTAGGCCAATGAACTACGAGCAATTTGCGTTGCTGTACGATGAACTAATGAATGATGTCCCTTATGATAAATGGGTGGAATTCACAGAGGAAAGCTTACAGCAAGCGGATATGAAAGAGGCGAAGATTCTTGATGTAGCATGCGGTACTGGTAATGTAACGCTTCCGCTTGTACAAAAGGGTTACGATGTAATCGGTGTCGATCTTTCGGAAGAAATGTTAGCAGTCGCACAGCAAAAACTAGGCGAGGCAGGATATTTTATTCCTTTTTACCAACAAGACATGCGAGAGCTTGATGTTCCAGGTGAGTTTGACTGTGTAACGATCTTTTGTGATTCATTAAACTATGTATTGCAAGAAGATGGAGTGCAAGAAACATTCCGAAGAGTGTTTCATCATTTACGTCAAGATGGTTTGTTTTTATTTGATGTACATTCTTTATATAAAATACATCATGTATTTCAAAATGAAACATACACAGTGAATGGAGAAGAAATATCTCTTATTTGGAATTGCTTCCCTGGTGAAGATTCAAACAGTGTAGAACATGATTTAACATTCTTTGTTCAAGACCCAGAAGAAGATGTGTACCATCGTTTTGATGAATGTCACGTACAACGTGCATATCCGGTTGAAGAGTTAACGAAATGGCTTGAAGGAGCTGGTTTTACAGTGCTTCGTGTAACTGGTGACTTTGAGCGACTTGAAGTTACAGAACAAACAGAGCGTATTTTCTTCATGGCGAAGAAAAACGGATAAAATAAAAGCAACCGAGAAGGTTGCTTTTATTTTGTGAAGAAGCTGTAATTTAAGTTCTAGGATAATAAGAAAATGACATACGTGAATTGTGAAAATGCTAGTTTAAGTAAAAATGTAATGTGAAAAATTAAGTATTTATAAAAAGGATTTGGAATGACGATGACGTATTTATTATGTGTGTTTATTGAATTGCTGATCAACGCATTTTAAATCTTCATCAAATTTCTCGTGTGTCCGCTCGATTAATTTATGAAACATATCCCCAACATGTTCTTCTAAAACCCGAATGCCTTCTCCTGTAACGCCGCCTTTTACACATACTTTTTCTTGTAAAGTAGGCAATGTGAAAATCCCTTTTTCGAGTAGTTTCCCCATTCCAACGACCATTTCACTTACTAAAGTAGTGGCTTCTTCATGTGTAATATTTGTTTTATCTACAGCAGCATTAATGAAACATTGTAATAAATAACTAAAGAATGCGGGGCCGCAGCTTGCTATATCAGATGAAACGCGCGTTATATCTTCTTCTATTACAAGGGGAGTAGAAATGTTTTTGAATAAGCGAAATAGTTTTTGTTGCCATTCTTCAGAGCAGTTACTTCCAAATGTAAATAGTGATGCGCCGGATAGGGCGCGGTTTGTAATGCTCGGAATAATACGAGCAACATGGCAAGGTACAAGTGTCTCTAATTGTGATGGAGATATTGGACTTGTGATAGAAACTAAGCACTTTTCATCAGAAAAATGTTCAGCGTATTTTTGCAAGATCGGGTATATATCTATCGGCTTTACGCAAATAAAAATAAGATGTGATCGTTCGATTACCTCATCAATAGTTTTGGCTATATGAACAGAAGGGTGTTTTTCCTTTATATGATATGCTTTGGCGGGCGTTCGATTAATAATCGTAAGGCACGAAGGTTTGACAGCACGGGTTTCTAAAAATGCATCGATTAGTATATTCCCCATGTTTCCTGTCCCTATAATTCCTATGTTCAATGTTTCATCCCTCCTTCGTAACAGCTTTCTCCTAAACAATATGAATGATGTTATAAATTTATGATTAGAGGTGAAAAATGATGTGGGATTTTCCAAAGAAATGGTTAGGATTAGCAGCTATTATTGGAACTGTGCTTTTTCTTCTTTTTTGGAAAACGAACGAGCATACAGAGCGATCAGTTATTGCAACGGATGTTCAAGAGAAAGATATAGAGAAGAAAAGTAAACCGAAAATATCGGATACAAAGCAGCAGAAAAAAATAATTGTAATTGATATGAAAGGGGCTGTTGTTAAAGAGGGGGTGTATGAAATGAAAGAAGGGGACCGGGTCAAGGATGCTATTGAAAAAGCAGGTGGTTTTTTGCCTGAGGCAGATAGGATGAAGGTAAATTTAGCACAAATGGTACAAGACCAAATGATTCTTTACGTACCGAATAAAAACGAACAAGTGCAAGAAGTAGCTGCTGTTTCAAAGGGAGAGGGAAAAATTCAAATAAATGCAGCTTCTAAAGAACAACTTGAAAAAATTACAGGTATTGGTTCTCGGAAAGCAGAAAGTATTTTGAAATATCGAGAGGAACATGGTCCGTTTCAAAAAATAGAAGATTTGTTAGAGATTGATGGGATTGGTGTGAAGTCTTTGGAGAAAATAAAAGATCAAATTATTATTCCGTAAAAGATTGACGAAGTTTTTCTTCATTCGCTACACTACAAGTAGACAAAAAAGTAGGTGAAGAATATGGAACGAATTTCATGGGATCAATATTTTATGACGCAAAGCCATTTGTTATCTTTACGTAGTACATGTACAAGGCTTGCAGTAGGAGCGACAATCGTTCGTGATAAACGAATTATTGCTGGTGGATATAATGGTTCAATTAAAGGTGGCGTACATTGTATAGATGATGGATGCTACGTTATTGATAATCATTGTGTTCGTACAATTCATGCAGAAATGAATGCTTTATTACAGTGTGCAAAATTTGGCGTGAAAACGGAGGAAGCGGAAATTTATGTTACGCATTTTCCTTGTTTACAATGTTGTAAGGCGATTATTCAAAGTGGTATTACAGCAGTTTATTATGCACAGGATTATAAAAATCATCCGTATGCCGTAGAGTTATTTGAAAAAGCGAATGTAACGGTGAAACACGTTCCACTAGAATATGATATTGCAGCATTAGAGGATCAAAAGCGTCATATGGAGTTGAAAGAACTATTTGCATCTTTAGAAAAAGAGAACTTATCAATGGAAGAATTACAGCATGTATTCACGAAAGCAAAAATGATGCTATAAGGAGTGAGTATGAGTTGCAAGGACAATGGGGCTATGTTGCAATCTCATTTATAATAGGGATTGCAATTGCCTTCTCCTCTTCAGTTGTATGGCTGACTTGTTGTCTCGTTCTAAATGTTTTCTTTTGTTTGTATCGTACTCCGCGTAAAACTTTCTTTTATTGTATGGTAGCGTGTTTAAGTGGCGCTATGTACACCACGTATGTTCAAGGGCAAAACAAGCCTCTGGGAGAGTCCTACGAAGCTACAAGAGGAGTGATACATAATACACCTCTTATTAACGGAGATCGCCTCTCATTTCAAGTTGAAGATCAGAATAAAAATATAGTGCAGTTAAGTTACAAAATGAAATCAGCCTTGGAAAAGAAACAAATGCGACAATTACATGCAGGAGTATCATGTGTATTCGAAGGTGAGAGGAAAGAACCGCAAATAGCTCGGAATTTCCATGGGTTTAATTATCGTGATTATTTATATAAGCAAAATATTCATTTCATATTGGACGCTACATATATTTCTGAATGCCATAAAACATCGTTGTCACTCGTGCAATGGATTCTTCTTTTGAGGCAACAAGCAATCTCAGAAGTTACAGAAATGTTTCCAGAGCAATCAGGCGCTTTTATGAATGCATTAGTATTTGGTGATAGACAACAAATGACATTTGAAGTTGAAGAGCAATATCAACAATTCGGTCTCGTGCATTTGTTGGCGATTTCAGGATCGCATATCGTATTGTTAATGGTAATCGTGTATTTTATTTTGCTAAGAAGCGGTGTGACAAGGGAGGTAGCAACAGTATGTCTTATCTTCTGCATTCCTCTATATATGATTTTAGCAGGAGCGTCACCATCTGTTATAAGAGCTTCTATAACAGGAGTTTTCATGTTAATTGCTTTTATGTGTTCTATTCGTTTATCTAGCTTAGATGCTTTAAGTATAACAGCTATATGTATGCTTATGTTTGATCCATATCTCGTGTTTAATATTGGCTTTCAGTTTTCTTTCGTCGGTAGTTTTGCTTTACTTTTATCTGCCCCGCTTTTACTAGAGAGTGGTAATGGAGTAATTCGAAATTCTATTTATATTTCTTTCATTTCACAGCTCGTTAGTACTCCGATTTTGTTATATCACTTCGGTTATTTTTCTCCATATAGTATTTTCTTAAATATCTTATACGTTCCGTTTTTATCTCTCGTTGTATTGCCGTGCAGTATTGTTATTTTGATATGTATACCGATCATCCCGTTTCTTGCAAAAAGGCTTGCGAATGTACTATCAATAGGTTTGAATCTTTCTAATGATTTTTTAAGTTATTGTGAAAACTTACCATTTACCCGTCTTAATTTCGGACAAACACCTATACTTCTTGTAGCCTTATATTGCGTGAGTATTATTAGTATCTTGATGGTTTGGGAAAGGCGAATGGCAAAGGGGATTCTGTTTATATCTGCGGGTGTATTTCTTTTTATTAGTACATGCCATTATGTATATCCGTATTTTCGAGAAAGTGGGAGTGTTACCTTTCTCGATGTTGGACAGGGAGATGCAATATTAATTCGCCTCCCGTATGATCAAGAGATTTACCTTATTGATACTGGTGGAACAATTCGTCCGAACAAGGAAGAATGGCAACGGAAAAAGCATGAATTTTCTGTCGGAAATGATATTTTGATCCCTTATTTACAAAAGGAAGGTATTAAAAAGATCGATAAATTAATTATAACGCATGGAGATGCGGACCATATAGGTGCTGCGCAAGAGTTATTATCAAATATAACCGTAAAAGAAGTTGTATTTGGCCGAAAGGAACAAGATGCGGAATTGGAAAAAATAGTAAAGAAACAGGCTTTAGAAAAGGAAGTGAAAATAAGAGAAGTGAGAGAAGGAGAAAGTTGGAGCATAAATGGAGCGGAATTTTTCGTATTAGCGCCAATAGGAAAGGAGAACAGTGAAAATAACGCTTCAATTGTAATGTTGGCAAAATTAGGAGGACTAACGTGGTTGTTTACAGGTGATTTAGAAGAAGAAGGCGAGAAGTTTTTAGTAGCTACGTATCCAGAGTTGCGAGCGGATGTTTTAAAGGTTGCTCATCATGGGAGTAATACGTCATCTACAACACCTTTTCTGAGCGTCATACAGCCTAATATAGCGATTATTTCTGTCGGTGAGCGTAATAGGTATGGGCACCCTCATAAGGACGTTATAGAGCGTTTTGAGAAGAGGGGGATTGAAATATGGCGTACGGATAAGCAAGGGGCTATCTCCTATGTTTTTAAAGGGGAAAACGGAACCTTTCTCAGCAAAATCACATATGATGAAACACATAATAGATAAAAAAGACTGCCAGTAAGCAGCAGTCTTTAAGAACCGATAAATTTAATAACAGTTGCAATGATGAAAAGTGTTGCGAAAAAACCAAATGAGACGATAAATCCTACCCCTGAATCAATAGCGTCATTGCGTTTACTTTGAACGTTTTGTTCAAAATCATTCATTTAGAATCCCTCCCCAACATTCCACTTTAGTATAAAATATTGTCAGAAAAAAATCTACAATTTCCATATGAAGAGAAATAGAGCGTTTTTACTACTTTTAGATCATGAAGTAACGTGAGTTTTTGTTTCCAAGCATGTTAACAGTTGGCACTTATACTCGAATTTTTATTGCGAATAATAAAGGGAAGGTGATTACCGCACACCAATAAGAAACCCGGGGCTTATTGCGTGGCGTTTAATATAAATAAAGGGACGGGTTATATTGCCTGTTCCTTTGTACTTGTAAAACAAAAGCTAGGGCATTAGTATAAATATATATTGCCAAGTTAGGGAGTAGGAAAAAGTATGAGTGATATACATAAAAAGATTAAAAAGAAGCAGTTTGCTCCGTTATATTTACTGTATGGAACAGAAGAGTTTTTTATAAATGAAACGATAAAGCTTATTACAACAGAAGCGCTTGAAGAGGAAGATCGCGAGTTTAATGTTGTGACATATGATTTAGAAGAAGCATATTTAGAAGATGTGATTGAGGATGCACGTACACTTCCTTTTTTCGGAGAACGTAAAGTGTTATTAATAAAATCACCACTCTTTTTAACTTCACAAAAAGAAAAGTTAGAACAAAATATAAAAATTTTAGAAGAATATATCGGGGAACCTTCTCCCTTTTCTATTCTTGTTTTTGTTGCGCCTTACGAAAAGCTGGATGAACGAAAAAAAATTACAAAACTATTAAAGAAAACAGCGGATGTAGTAGAAGCGAATGCAATGCAAGTGCAGGATGTTCAGAAGTGGATTGTTGCTCGGGCAGATGAAGTGCATGTGCATATTGATCATGCAGCTGTTAGTTTATTGTTAGAGCTTGTGGGAAGTAATGTAACGATGTTGGCGAAGGAAATGGACAAGTTAACGTTATATGTCGGTATGGGCGAAGACATTACACCGAAACTCGTTGCAGAGCTTGTGCCAAAATCAGTTGAACAAAATGTGTTTGCTTTGACAGAAAAAGTGGTAAAAAAAGATATCGCAGGTGCAATGCAAATTTTGGATGGATTATTTACGCAACAGGAGGAACCTATTAAATTGCTTGCGTTATTAGTAAGTCAATTCCGTTTACTGCATCAAGTGAAAGAGTTACAGCAGCGTGGTTACGGCCAAAATCAAATTGCGTCCCATATTGGTGTGCATCCATATCGTGTAAAATTAGCGATGAATCAAACGAAGTTTTTCTCTTTTGAAGAATTAAAAAAAGTGATAATAGAATTAGCGGAAGCTGATTATAGTATGAAAACGGGAAAAATGGATAAGAAACTTGTGCTTGAGTTTTTCTTAATGCGGTTAAATCATATGTGATGAAACAAAAAAGTTCACGTGCTAAGAACGTGAACTTTTTTGTATATAAAAAAACGATCCGAATGGATCGTTTTTTAAACGCCTTACGCGTTTACTTGTTTCGCTAAGCGAGATTTTTGACGAGCTGCAGCGTTTTGGTGGATAAGACCTTTACGAGCTGCTTTGTCAAGTTTTTTAGAAGCAGTTTTGAAAGCTTCTTTAGCATTTTCAAGATCGTTATTAGTAACTAAAGCTTCTACAGTTTTAACAGCAGAACGCATGTCAGACTTGATAGAAGCGTTATGTGCACGACGCTCTTCGCTAAGTTTAGCGCGTTTGATAGCAGATTTGATGTTTGCCATACTTTTCACCTCCCTGGTGCAATCGAATGACTCGATTCTTAACATAGAACAAGTGATATTCTATCAAACGGTGAAGAGAATTGCAATAGTATATCTATGAAATTTCACGTAAAGGAAAGAATGACCTTATATAACTTTGGGAAATCTAACGATATTTACTATGAATGACGGAGGAGATACGATGAAAGAACCATTAGATTTAAGTAAATATAGTGTTAGAACGGACCTTGCTGTAGAGGCGCATCAAATGCTGCAAGAGCGTCAAGAAGAGCAAAAAGGGATACAAGGAGTTATTGTGAAAGAGAGGGAAGAAGAAGGTATTACCGTTACAAAAGTTACAATTGATGAAACTGCCTCTGAATCGATGGGTAAAAAACCTGGAAATTATTTAACGCTTGAAGTACAAGGTATACGTCAACAAGATACGGAGCTGCAACAAAAAGTAGAGCGTATTTTTGCAAAAGAATTTTCTTATTTCTTAGAAGAGGTTGGCGTTACGAAAGAAGCGAGTTGTTTAATTGTTGGTCTTGGAAATTGGAATGTAACGCCGGATGCGCTTGGACCGATAGTTGTAGAAAATGTATTGGTAACGAGACATTTGTTTCAATTGCAGCCTGAAAGTGTAGAAGAAGGGTTTAGGCCTGTTAGTGCAATTCGGCCGGGGGTAATGGGGATTACAGGAATTGAAACGAGCGATGTCATTTATGGAATCATTGAGAAGACAAAGCCAGACTTTGTCATTGCAATTGATGCATTAGCTGCTCGTTCTATTGAAAGGGTAAATAGTACGATACAAATTTCTGATACAGGAATTCACCCTGGGTCGGGTGTTGGGAATAAACGTAAGGAACTTAGTAAAGAAACATTAGGAATTCCTGTTATCGCAATTGGTGTGCCGACTGTGGTGGATGCCGTTTCGATTACAAGCGATACAATTGATTTTATTTTGAAACATTTTGGACGGGAGATGAAAGAAGGGAACAAACCTTCCCGATCTTTGTTACCGGCTGGTTTTACATTTGGAGAAAAGAAAAAATTAACAGAAGAGGATATGCCAGATGAAAAGAGCCGAAATATGTTTTTAGGTGCTGTAGGTACACTGGAAGATGAAGAGAAGAGAAAATTAATTTATGAAGTGTTATCTCCTCTTGGTCATAATTTAATGGTGACTCCGAAAGAAGTAGATGCCTTCATAGAGGATATGGCAAATGTAATAGCAAGTGGTTTAAATGCAGCGCTGCATCATCAAATTGACCAAGATAATACAGGAGCATATACACATTGATGGGAAGTGACGATAATCATGTAAGCCGCTTTTCGCTTTTATGTATATGTAGTGTGGCTATATGCTTACTTATGGTAATAGCAGGGGTGGCACTTGCAAATCATGGATTGAAAAGTATGAAGGGTTATCAGCAAATGTCGTATGAACAAATTGCTCATATGACAGGAACAAAAGGTGAGGCCGCTGAATCAGAAACTTTGGAAGGTTCGTTTTCCGCTACTGAAAAACAAAAACAATTAGAAAGCTTAAAAAGTTTTAATATTGTAGAAGGAATGGGTATGGCGATAGCAAGCGTTGCCTATGAAATAACAAAGTTTGGAACAGATATAGTTGTTGGGAAAGTAAGAGGGATTTTTAGTTAAGAGTCAAACGGAGGACGGTTGTTTTACAGGTTTGTAAGACAGCCGTTTTTTAATTTGAAAAAGGTTTGTCTCTTATGGTTTGTTCGCATAAGATATAAATAGAATGATTTGTATTGTAAGCAGCACGAGTTTTCATTGAATCTTTGCTGCTCTATTGATATAATCAGTGCTAGTGTATATTGGCGAGACTATTAGGAGTTGAGAACATAGATGAACAAAGAAGAAAGAGCAAAAAGACAGTCCAAAATTCGTAATTTCTCTATCATTGCTCATATTGACCACGGAAAGTCAACGTTAGCAGACCGTATTTTAGAGAAAACAAACGCGTTAACACAACGTGAAATGAAAGCTCAGTTGCTTGACTCTATGGATTTAGAGCGTGAGCGTGGTATTACAATTAAATTAAACGCAGTACAATTAAACTATAAAGCAAAAGACGGCGAAGAATATATTCTTCACTTAATTGATACACCAGGACACGTCGACTTTACGTACGAAGTATCTCGTAGTTTAGCGGCTTGTGAAGGTGCGATTCTTGTAGTAGATGCAGCGCAAGGTATTGAAGCGCAAACGTTAGCGAACGTATACTTAGCGCTTGATAACAATTTAGAAATTTTACCGGTTATTAATAAAATCGACTTACCAAGTGCAGACCCAGAGCGTGTACGCCAAGAGGTAGAAGATGTAATTGGTTTAGATGCATCAGAAGCTGTACTTGCTTCTGCAAAAGCTGGGATTGGTATTGAAGATATTTTAGAACAAATCGTTGAAAAAGTACCAGCACCAACAGGTGATTCTGAAGAGCCTTTACAATGTATGATTTTTGACTCTTTATATGATCCGTACCGCGGTGTAATTGCTTATATCCGTGTTGTAAATGGAACGGTAAAAGTTGGCGATAAAGTACGTATGATGGCAACTGGTAAAGAATTTGAAGTAACAGAAGTAGGTGTATTTACACCGAAAACTACGCAACGTGACGAGTTAACAGTAGGTGATGTAGGTTTCTTAGCAGCATCGATTAAAAATGTTGGTGATACACGCGTTGGTGATACGATTACACACGCGAAACGTCCAGCAGCTGAGCCGTTAGCAGGTTATCGTAAATTAAACCCAATGGTATTCTGTGGTTTATATCCGATTGATTCTGCACGTTACAACGACTTACGTGATGCATTAGAAAAGTTAGAGTTAAACGATTCTGCTCTTGAGTTTGAACCAGAAACATCTCAAGCGCTAGGATTTGGTTTCCGTTGTGGTTTCTTAGGACTTCTTCACATGGAAATCATTCAAGAGCGTATTGAACGTGAATTTAAAATTGACTTAATTACAACGGCGCCAAGCGTTATTTATAAAGTTTATTTAACAAACGGTGAAGATGTTATTGTTGATAACCCATCTAATATGCCAGATCCACAGTCTATCGATCGTGTAGAAGAGCCGTTTGTGAAGGCTTCAATTATGGTTCCGAATGACTATGTTGGAGCTGTAATGGAAATCTGCCAAGGTAAACGTGGAACGTTTATTGATATGCAATATTTAGATGAAACACGTGTTACATTGACATATGAAATTCCATTATCAGAAATCGTATATGACTTCTTCGATCAGTTGAAATCAAATACGAAAGGATATGCATCATTTGATTACGAGTTAATTGGTTACAAACCATCTAAACTTGTGAAAATGGATATTCTTTTAAATAATGAACAAGTCGATGCTCTATCATTTATCGTACACCGTGATTCAGCGTATGACCGTGGTAAAGTGATTGTAGAAAAATTAAAAGATTTAATTCCAAGACAGCAGTTCGAAGTGCCAATTCAAGCGACGATCGGAAACAAAGTTGTAGCGCGTTCTACAATTAAGGCGATGCGTAAAAACGTACTTGCGAAATGTTACGGTGGTGACATTTCTCGTAAGCGTAAACTTCTTGATAAGCAAAAAGAAGGTAAAAAACGTATGAAGTCTGTTGGTTCTGTAGAAGTACCGCAAGAAGCATTCATGGCTGTACTGAAAATGGATGACAACTAATAGTTGGAATGAAAAAAGAAGTCGTTTATGCGGCTTCTTTTTTACGTATAATTACTTTTTAGACATCTGAGTAGCTCTCATTTACAATAGTGAGAGAGCTTTTTAGTTCATATAGAGTTAGGAGTTTGTTAATGTCCGAAAATATTCGAAAAGATATTCAAGAAAAAATACAAAATGGCAATTTTAATTGTGAAAAGGAATTGACGCTTTCTATTATTAGTGGAAAGTGGAAAGTTGTAATATTGTGGCATCTTGGTGTGGAAGGGCCTCATCGTTTTAGTGAATTACAGCGATTATTTCCGAGCATTTCTCATAAAGTTTTGTCAAACCAATTAAAAGAGTTAATGGAAGATGGGATTGTTGATCGAACAGTATACCCAGAAATTCCACCGCGAGTGGAATATTATATGACGGGATTAGGCATGTCGCTTTTACCAATCGTTGAAATGATGTATGATTGGGGAAAAATGCGAATGGAACAAATTCGTAATACGTTAGAGAAGTAAAAGAAGCCTCCCGAGCGCGGAGGTTTTCTTTTTAGAAAGGTAGGAGTTATTTTTGGTGCAAGCTGCATATATTCATATTCCGTTTTGTCAGCATATTTGTCACTATTGTGATTTTAATAAAGTGTTTATTGAACGCCAGCCGGTCGATCAATATTTAGAGTATTTAGAGAAAGAAATAATAAATACAGTTCAAAAGGTACCGTTTGATAGTATGAAAACGATTTTTGTTGGCGGGGGAACTCCAACAGCATTAAATATGGAACAGACAAAGAAATTATTAGATATTATAAATCGTCGTTTACGTCCGTTTGCCCCGAATTGTGAATTAACATTTGAAGCGAATCCAGGTGATTTGCCGAAAGAGAAATTAAATGTATTGCTAGAAGGTGGAGTGAACCGAATTAGTTTTGGGGTGCAAACATTTCGAGATGAATTGCTTGAGAAAATTGGACGTAAGCATACGAGAGAAGATGCGTTTGTAGCAATTAGAGAAGCGCAGGAAGTAGGCTTTAAAAATATAAATGTAGATATTATTTATGCTCTGCCAGGGCAGACGATAGAAGATGTAAAAGAGACATTAGACATTGCTTTTACGCTTGGTGTACAACATTTCTCGGCATATTCATTAATTGTGGAACCGAAAACAGTATTTTATAACTTAATGAATAAAGGGAAATTAAGACTTCCAGGTGAAGATCATGAAGCGAAAATGTACGAAATGGTAATGGATGAAATGGAGAAACATGGCTATACTCAGTATGAAATTAGTAATTTTTCAAAAGGTAATAATGAAAGTAGACATAATCTCACATACTGGAATAATGAAGAGTATTATGGATTTGGAGCTGGAGCGCATAGTTATGTAAATGGAGAACGTATCCAAAATGTAGGGCCGCTCAAGCAATATTTCAATAAGATCGATGAAACCGGATTTCCGTATTTAGATGTTCATGTGGTGACGGAGAAAGAAAAAATGGAAGAAGAGTTGTTCTTAGGACTCCGAAAAACAAAAGGTGTATCTAAAATAGCGTTTCAAAAGAAATTTAATATGGAAATGGATCAAGTTTTCGCGAAGCAGTTACAAAACAACCAAGAACAAGGATTGCTTGAAGAGAGCGATGGATATGTTCGTTTAACGCGAAAAGGCAAATTATTAGGGAATGAAGTATTCCAATCATTTTTGATTGACTAATTAAATGTTCCATTAACGTGAAAAAGTTTCATTATTTCGTGACGTTTCCGTTGACAATTGAATGTCAATTTTGGTAAGTTATTAATAGATTTAGCACTCGAAGACAAAGAGTGCTAACAGAGGTGATGATGAGATGCTTACGGAACGTCAGCTCTTAATTTTACAAACAATTATTGATGACTTTATTGGATCAGCGCAACCTGTTGGGTCAAGGACGTTGGCTAAAAAAGATGAAATTACATTTAGTTCAGCTACTATACGAAATGAAATGGCCGACTTAGAGGAACTAGGATTTATTGAGAAAACGCATAGTTCTTCTGGACGTGTTCCTTCTGAAAAAGGATACCGATTTTATGTAGACCATCTTTTAGCGCCGCAAAACTTACCGAAAGATGAAATTGTACAAATTAAAGATTTGTTTGCTGAAAGAATTTTTGAAGCTGAAAAGATTGCACAACAATCGGCTCAAATTTTATCAGAGCTTACAAATTATACGGCCATTGTTCTTGGACCGAAGTTAAGCACAAATAAACTTAAAAACGTACAAATTGTTCCGCTTGATCGTCAAACTGCAGTCGCTATTATTGTAACGGATACAGGGCATGTACAAAGCAAAACGATTACCGTTCCGGAATCTGTTGATTTATCAGATTTAGAAAAAATGGTTAATATTTTAAATGAAAAGCTATCGGGCGTACCAATGTCGGAACTCCATAATAAAATCTTTAAGGAGATTGTTACGGTATTGCGCGGGTATGTTCATAATTACGATAGTGCAATAAAAATGTTAGATGGTACATTTCAAGTTCCTTTATCGGAAAAGATATACTTTGGAGGAAAAGCAAATATGCTTTCGCAACCAGAGTTCCATGACATTCACAAAGTAAGATCCTTGCTGACAATGATTGATAACGAAGCCGAGTTTTATGATATTTTGCGTCATAAACAAGTAGGTATTCAAGTGAAAATTGGTAGGGAAAACTCTGCGACAGCCATGGAAGATTGTAGTTTGATTTCTGCAACATATTCGATTGGAGAAGAACAGCTTGGAACAATTGCTATTTTAGGTCCGACAAGAATGCAATACTCTCGGGTAATTAGTTTATTACAGTTATTTACGAGACAATTTACAGATGGACTTAAAAAGTAAATGAGAGTAATACATTCGCTCAAGTGATGAACTTTTCATTGCTGTGTGTAATATATAATGCTTAGGTAATTGTGTTTAACATAGTACCTAATACCTTTTAAGGAGGTGAATATTGTGGAAGAGCGTAACGAACAAGTGGTAGAAGAAGTAAAAGAAGCGCAAGTTGAAGAAGCTGTCACGCCAGAAAACAGTGCAGAAACTGTAGAAGAAAAAAGTGAGGCTGCTCTTTTACAAGAAAAAGTAGATGAGTTACAAGCGAAACTAACGGAAACGGAAGGTCGCACATTACGTCTACAAGCTGATTTTGAAAATTATAAGCGCCGTGTCCAAATGGATAAACAGGCTGCTGAAAAATATAGAGCACAAAGTCTAGTTTCAGATATTTTGCCAGCTCTTGATAATTTTGAAAGAGCGATGCAAGTGGAAGCAACTGATGAGCAAACGAAATCCTTGTTACAAGGTATGGAAATGGTGCATCGTCAATTGCTAGAAGCGTTGAATAAAGAAGGTGTTGAAGTGATTGAAGCTGTTGGTAAACAGTTTGATCCTAATGAACACCAAGCTATTATGCAAGTGGAAGACAGTGAATTTGAATCAAATGCGGTAGTTGAAGAATTCCAAAAAGGTTATAAACTAAAAGACCGTGTGATTCGCCCGTCAATGGTAAAAGTAAATCAATAATTTACATAAAAGTAGGAGGATTCGCCATGAGTAAAATTATCGGTATTGACTTAGGTACAACAAACTCTTGTGTAGCTGTTATGGAAGGTGGAGAGCCAAAGGTTATCCCAAATCCAGAAGGAAACCGTACAACACCTTCTGTTGTAGCTTTCAAAAATGAAGAGCGTCAAGTTGGGGAAGTTGCAAAGCGTCAAGCAATTACAAACCCAAATACAATCATGTCTGTTAAACGTCATATGGGTACAGACTACAAAGTAGAAGTTGAAGGTAAAGATTATACACCTCAAGAAATTTCTGCAATCATTTTACAAAACCTAAAAGCTTCTGCTGAAGCATACTTAGGTGAAACAGTAACGAAAGCTGTTATTACAGTACCTGCATACTTCAACGATGCAGAACGTCAAGCAACGAAAGATGCTGGTCGTATCGCTGGTTTAGAAGTTGAGCGTATCATTAACGAACCAACAGCAGCAGCGCTTGCTTACGGTTTAGAGAAACAAGATGAAGAGCAAAAAATCTTAGTATATGACTTAGGTGGCGGTACATTTGACGTATCTATCCTTGAGTTAGCAGACGGAACATTCGAAGTTATTTCAACTGCTGGTGACAACCGTCTTGGTGGAGATGACTTTGACCAAGTTATTATTGACCACTTAGTAGCTGAGTTCAAAAAAGAAAATAACATTGATTTAAGCCAAGATAAAATGGCACTTCAACGTCTGAAAGATGCAGCTGAAAAAGCGAAAAAAGATCTTTCTGGTGTAACACAAACACAAATTTCATTACCATTCATTAGTGCTGGAGCTGCTGGTCCATTACACTTAGAATTAACATTAACAAGAGCGAAATTCGAAGAGCTTTCAGCAGGTCTTGTTGAAAGAACATTAGAGCCAACTCGCCGTGCATTAAAAGACGCTGGTTTTGCTCCAAGTGAATTAGATAAAGTTATCCTTGTTGGTGGATCTACTCGTATCCCAGCTGTACAAGAAGCTATTAAACGTGAAACTGGTAAAGAACCATATAAAGGTGTAAACCCGGATGAAGTTGTAGCATTAGGTGCTGCAGTTCAAGGTGGCGTACTTACTGGTGATGTAGAAGGCGTACTATTATTAGACGTAACTCCACTTTCTTTAGGTATTGAAACTATGGGTGGCGTATTCACGAAATTAATCGAGCGTAACACTACAATTCCAACAAGTAAGTCACAAGTATTCTCAACAGCTGCTGATAACCAACCAGCAGTAGATATTCACGTATTACAAGGTGAGCGTCCAATGTCAGCTGACAACAAAACGTTAGGTCGTTTCCAATTAACAGACCTTCCACCGGCACCACGTGGTATTCCACAAATCGAAGTAACATTCGATATTGATGCAAACGGTATTGTTAACGTACGTGCGAAAGATTTAGGAACAAGCAAAGAGCAAGCTATTACAATCCAATCTTCTTCAGGTCTTTCTGATGAAGAGGTAGAGCGTATGGTACAAGAAGCAGAAGCAAATGCTGACGCTGACCAAAAACGTAAGGAAGAAGTTGAACTTCGTAACGAAGCTGACCAACTTGTATTCCAAACTGATAAAGTTGTAAAAGATTTAGAAGGTAAAGTGGATGCGGCTGAAGTTGCAAAAGCAACAGAAGCGAAAGAAGCATTACAAGCTGCGATTGAGAAGAACGAGCTTGAGGAAATCCGTGCGAAAAAAGATGCTTTACAAGAAATCGTACAACAATTAACTGTTAAATTATACGAGCAAGCTCAAGCAGCTGCAGGGCAAGCAGAAGGTGCACAAGGAGCACAAGATGCTGGCGCGAAGAAAGACAATGTAGTAGACGCTGAGTTTGAAGAAGTAAAAGAAGATAAGTAATTCAACTTTAAACATAATAAGTAAGATGACAAAAAGTCAAAGTCAAGCGTGCCTTGGCTTTGGCTTTTTTCACGAATGAGAAGGAATGTGTGAGGGTCTTAAGTTTTTAACTTTGCATACTGTAAGTGAGGAAACTTTGTTGCAAAGCACTTTCTTTCGGTGTTAAAATTACGTTTATGTGAAAGATTCGGGGGTTGTAAATTTATGAGTAAACGAGATTATTATGAGGTCCTTGGACTTAGCAAGGGTGCTTCAAAAGATGAAATTAAAAAAGCGTATCGTCGTTTGGCTAAAAAATACCATCCAGACGTAAGTAAAGAAGAAAATGCAATTGAAAAGTTTAAAGAAGTACAAGAAGCATACGAAGTATTAAGCGACGATCAAAAGCGTGCGCAATATGATCAATTTGGTCATGCTGGTGCTAATCAAGGCTTCGGTGGCTTTGGCGGCGGAGGAGACTTCGGCGGTGGCTTCGGTTTTGAAGATATCTTTAGTTCATTCTTTGGCGGCGGTGGCGGCAGACGTCGTGATCCAAATGCTCCGCGCCAAGGTGCTGACTTACAATATCAAGTCACTTTAGATTTTGAAGAAGCGATTTTTGGTAAAGAATTAAATGTCGAGATTCCGGTAGAAGATCCATGTGATACTTGTAAAGGTAGCGGGGCAAAACCAGGAACTTCAAAAGAAACATGTAAACATTGCTCAGGATCAGGGCAAGTAAGTGTAGAACAAAATACACCATTTGGTCGTATCGTAAACCGTCAAGCTTGTGGTCATTGTTCAGGAACTGGTCAAATGATTAAAGAAAAATGTACGACATGCCACGGTTCTGGTAAAGTACGTAAACGTAAAAAAATCAACGTTAAAATTCCAGCAGGTATCGATAATGGTCAACAAATCCGTGTATCTGGAAAAGGTGAAGCGGGCGTAAATGGCGGACCGGCAGGAGATTTATATGTTGTTGTTCATGTAAGAGATCATGAATTCTTTGAACGTGAAGGAGATCACATTATTTGCGAAATGCCATTAACATTCGCGCAAATGGCACTTGGTGCTGAAGTGGAAGTTCCTACTGTTCATGGGAAAGTGAAGCTGAAAATTCCAGCAGGCACACAAACAGGAACAGAATTCCGCTTAAAAGGGAAAGGTGCTCCGAACGTACGTGGATATGGTCAAGGAGATCAATATGTAGTCGTTCGTGTTGTTGTACCGACGAAATTAACTTCACATCAAAAAGATTTATTGCGTGAATTTGCGGGACAAGAAGAGCAGGATGATAGTTTATTCGGAAAGCTTAAACGTGCTTTCAAAGGGGAATAATGGAAATAAAAAATGGAGTTGGTAAATTGTGAAATGGTCAGAAATTAGTATTCATACAACAGAAGAAGCAGTAGAAGCTGTCTCTCATATTTTACATGAAGCTGGTGCTAGTGGAGTTGCGATTGAGGATCCGGCAGAGTTGACGAAAGAGCGCGAGCAACAATATGGTGAAATTTATGCATTGAACCCAGATGAGTATCCGGCGGAAGGTGTATTAATAAAAGCATATTTCCCGCAAACGGATTCTTTACATGAAACAATTGCAGGTGTAAAATCATCTATTGATGTGCTTCCATCTTACGACATCGAAATTGGTACTGGAAATATTACCGTTAACGAAGTCAATGAAGAAGATTGGGCTACTGCTTGGAAAAAATATTACCATCCAGTACAAATTTCTGATACATTCACAATTGTGCCGACTTGGGAAGAATATACACCATCTTCTCCGGAAGAAAAAATTATTGAATTAGATCCAGGTATGGCATTTGGAACGGGAACTCATCCGACAACAACGATGTGTATCCGTGCTTTAGAAAAAACAGTACAGCAAGGTGATACTATCATTGATGTAGGAACAGGTTCTGGTGTACTGAGTATTGCAGCAGCAAAATTAGGTGCGTCTTCTGTTCAAGCATATGATTTAGATCCGGTTGCGGTTGAAAGTGCAGAAATGAATGTACGTTTAAATAAAACAGATGATATTGTATCTGTTGGACAAAATAGTCTTTTAGAAGGTATTGAAGGTCCTGTTGATTTAATCGTAGCTAACTTATTAGCAGAAATTATTCTATTATTCCCTGAAGATGCAGCGAGAGTTGTGAAGTCAGGCGGATTATTTATTACATCGGGCATTATTGCTGCGAAGGAAAAAGTAATTTCTGAAGCGTTAGAAAAAGCTGGATTTACAATTGAAGAAGTGTTACGAATGGAAGATTGGGTAGCAATTATTGCACGAAATGCGTAATATAGATTTTAGTCTATAATGAAAAGGGGAGTCTCTCACTATAAGGTGAGGGACTTGCCGTTTGTTATATGAAAAATGATAACGTTTCGTTCTTTTCGTAAGTATTGGCTTACGAAAGGAACGAAACTCTACTAAGGTGATTATATGCAACGTTATTTTGTAGAAGAGAAATATGTAAATGAGACAAGTATTCGCATTGTAGGTGATGACGTCCATCATATCGCAAGAGTAATGCGTATGTCAGCTGGAGATCACATTTATTGCTGTGTAAACGGAAAAACAGCCGTATGTTCAATTGATGAAATTACCAGTGAATTTATTAATACGGCTATTGTAGAATGGGTAGAGGCGTCAAGTGAACTTCCTGTTTTCGTGACGATTGCAAGTGGACTGCCGAAAGGAGACAAGCTAGAGTTAATTTTTCAAAAAGGAACTGAGCTTGGGGCAGCTGCATTCTTACCATTTCAAGCATCTCGCTCTATCGTAAAATGGGATGCAAAAAAAGCTGATAAAAAAGTTGAGCGTTTAAGAAAAATTGTGAAAGAAGCTGCGGAACAATCACATAGAAGTGAAATTCCAGAAGTACACGCCCCAGCATCGTTTAAACAATTGCTGTCAATGAGTGGTGAGTATGATGTTTGCCTTGTTGCTTACGAAGAGGAAGCGAAACAAGGCGAGAAATCTAATTTTGCGAAAGCTTTAACGATGATGAAACCAGGTCAAAAGTTATTGATTGTATTTGGCCCAGAAGGCGGTTTGGCTGAGGAAGAGATTACAGCGCTTCGTGAACATAAATTTGTACCATGTAGTTTAGGACCAAGAATTTTAAGAACAGAAACGGCGCCGTTATACGCGTTAAGTGCTGCTTCGTATCATTTTGAATTGATGGGGTGATGATCAATGTCAACTGTTGCGTTCCATACGTTAGGTTGTAAAGTAAACCACTATGAAACAGAAGCCATTTGGCAATTGTTTAAACAAGGTGGATATGAAAGAACTGAATATGAAAAAAAAGCTGATGTATATGTTATTAATACATGTACAGTAACGAATACGGGGGATAAGAAAAGTCGTCAAGTTATTAGACGTGCTGTTCGTCAAAACCCAGATGCGGTTATTTGTGTAACAGGATGTTATGCACAAACATCTCCAGCGGAAATTATGGCGATTCCAGGTGTAGATATTGTAGTTGGTACACAAGATCGTGAAAAGATGTTAGGATACATCGAAGAATTCCGTAAAGAGCGTCAGCCAATTAATGCTGTGCGTAACATTATGAAAACACGTGTATATGAAGAACTTGATGTACCTTACTTCACGGACCGTACACGTGCATCTTTAAAAATACAAGAAGGTTGTAATAACTTCTGTACATTCTGTATTATTCCTTGGGCGCGTGGTTTAATGCGCTCTCGCGATGGGAAAGAAGTTATTAAACAAGCGCAGCAATTAGTAGATGCAGGCTATAAGGAAATCGTATTAACGGGTATTCATACAGGTGGGTACGGTGAAGATATTAAAGATTATAACTTAGCTGGATTACTTCGTGATATGGAAGCGGAAGTAGATGGATTAAAACGTCTTCGTATTTCTTCTATTGAAGCGAGTCAGATTTCAGATGAAGTAATTGAAGTGTTAGATAAGTCTGAAGTAGTTGTACGTCACTTACACATTCCATTGCAATCTGGATCTAATACTGTATTAAAGCGTATGCGTCGTAAGTATACGATGGAATTTTTCCAAGAGCGCTTAGATCGTTTGAAAGAAGCGTTACCAGGTCTTGCGATTACATCAGACGTAATCGTTGGTTTCCCAGGTGAAACAGAAGAAGAATTCATGGAAACATACAATTTCATTAAAGAGAATCGCTTCTCTGAGTTGCACGTATTCCCGTACTCAAAACGTACAGGAACACCTGCAGCGCGTATGGAAGATCAAGTTCCTGAAGATGTGAAGAATGATCGTGTTCACCGTTTAATTGAACTATCAAATCAATTAGCGAAAGAGTATGCATCACAGTTTGAAGGAGAAGTACTTGAAATTATTCCAGAAGAACAATTTAAAGAGGGCGACCGTGAAGGCCTATATGTAGGTTATACAGATAACTACTTGAAAATTGTATTTGAAGGATCAGAAGAATTAATTGGTAAACTAGTGAAAGTAAAAATCACAAAAGCTGGTTATCCATATAACGAAGCGCAATTTGTTCGTGTCCTTGAAGATGATGTGAAAAAGGAATCAGCAAGCGCATAAAGTGAAACTTTAATGAGCGTGGGATTCATTCCCCGTTCATTATTAGCCCGCACCAATCGGGATAAGAAAGCATGCAAACGGAAACGATTTGCATGCTTTCTTTTTTAGTGGAGAAGTTAAGTACTGAAAATGTATGAAATGAGTAGTTGTTTCGTACGTTCCTGCATGAAAAAAGGTGTAATGACAAAAATATAGTTGCCTTCAGGGGAAAGGATAACAGCTATCTGCATAGTTTTTGAAAAAGGAAGAGCATCTATTCTTCTTTTATTCTGCCAAATAGTTGACCTGAAGTGATAAAATGTATTATAATCGTAAAAGACATGCTGAAGAAGTGTTTCTTTTTGCATGCTGAAGTTAGTATGTAAGTGTGATGTTTCGGAGGGAGGGAAAGAGAATGTCAAAAACAGTCGTTCGTAAAAACGAGTCTTTGGAGGATGCACTTCGCCGTTTTAAAAGATCGGTTTCTAAAACTGGTACACTTGCTGAAGCAAGAAAGCGCGAGTTTTATGAAAAACCAAGTGTAAAACGTAAGAAGAAATCTGAAGCGGCAAGAAAGCGTAAATTCTAAGAGAGGGTGTAAGTTATGAGTCTTCTCGGTCGTTTAAACGATGATATGAAACAAGCGATGAAGAATAAACAAAAAGAAAAATTAACCGTCATTCGTATGGTTAAGGCTGCTTTACAAAATGAAGGTATTAAACTACAGCATACTCTTACTGAAGAAGAGGAACTAACAGTTTTAGCTCGTGAAGTAAAACAGCATAAGGACTCCCTCCTTGAATTTAAAAAAGCTGGTCGTGAAGACCTTGTTAATAAACTGCAAAGTGAAATTCAGATTTTAAGCGCATATTTGCCGAAGCAACTAACGGAAGAAGAGCTAGTTGATATAATCAAGCAAGTTATTTCTGAAGTTGGTGCGACTTCTAAAGCGGATATGGGTAAGGTGATGACTGCTGTTATGCCGAAAGTAAAAGGTAAAACAGATGGATCGCTTGTGAATAAGTTGGTTATCCAGCTATTAGCATAAAAAAACGTCTCATTTCGTATGAGACGTTTTTTTATGCTTTTTTTCAGTTTGGACGTGATATTACAAGCTCTTTTTTCATACATATGGGATGAGAGGGGGTCTTTTGGGATGAAAAAATTAGAACAAATGAAGAATTGGTTAACGAAGCAAATAGACCTGCCAGTGGATGTGCTAATGGATCTACCTCGGATCACGCTTGTTGGGCAAGTGCATATCTATATAGAAAATCATCGAGGTTTATTAGTGTTTTCAGATAAAGAAGTAAGATTGTTGTTAAAGCATGGTCAGTTATTAATTAAGGGGCAGTCCTTTGTTATTAAAACAATCCTTCCGGAAGAACTTTTGCTTGAAGGGATAATTGAGCAAGTGACATTTTTAGAAGACGAACAGAAAGAGAAGTAAGGGAAACTTCCGTATGTGAAGTTTTTCTTCTTTATTCTAATGATTCACCCCTACTATGTAGTTTATCCCGCTATTTATGGAAAATAAAACTCTTTATTTCATTTTCGTACGAGCTATTTTACTAATTAAAGTGAAAAGTAGTGTGTCTACTTTTGGAAAGGTAGTGAAGGTAGTAGATGAAAAATAAATGGTTTATAAAGTGGCTTGGATATGTAAAGGTACGAATTGAAGGTAGAGGAGCGGAACGGTTCGTTAATGAATGTGTGCGTAGGAAATTATTAGTTTGGGATGTTAAGAAAATTGCCGATGAAACGTTAGTCTTCTGTATGCTATTACGAGATGTGAAAAAAATAAAGCCGATTTATAGAAAAAATGAGTGTAAACTATATTTTATTGGGCGTTACGGTTTTCCTTTTTGGAATAAGCGCCTAATTAAAAATAGTGGATTCTTAATTGGGTTTTTAATTTTCTTTTTTGGTATGATTGCATTATCGAATATGGTTTGGAAAATTGAAATTACAGGAGCGAAACCTGAAACAGAATATATATTGATGAAAGAATTGGACAAAATGGGTATTAAAAAAGGAAAATTACAATTCCAAATGCCTAGTGTAGAAGATGTACAACGTCATTTGACGGACAATATTAATGCGATTACTTGGGCAGGACTAGAAGTAAGGGGAACGACGTACCATTTTAAAATTGTTGAAAAAAATGAGCCAAAAAAAGAAAAAGAACAAAGGCCGCAAAATTTAGTGGCAAAAAAAGAAGCGATTGTTACAAAAACATTTGTTGAAGTTGGAAAACCAGTCGTTTTAAAAAATGATCATGTAGAAAAAGGGCAGCTTCTCGTATCAGGGATATACGGTAATGAGGAGAGTCCAACGATTGTTTCGGCGAAAGGTATCGTATATGGAGAAACGTGGTACACATCTGAGGTGAATGTACCACTCAAGACGCAATTTCAAGTATATACTGGTAATACGTATAATGAGCATTATCTTACATTTGGGAGTACGAAAATAAAAATATGGGGATTTCAGCATGATAAGTATAAACGCTCCCGTACGGAAAGTGTAAAACATGATGTGAAATTATTTGGTTTTACACTGCCGATTGCATATGAAAAAGATATAGTGCGAGAAGAGGAAGAGGCGAACCGAGAATATACAGAAAAACAGGCAATGAAAGTAGCGAAAGAAATGGCTGAAAAAGAACTAAAGAAAAAATTGGATGAACATGCTATGATTGTAAGTGATAAGATTTTGAGTAAAGAGGTTGAGGCGGATCAACTAAAAGTCACTTTGCATTATACTGTGATTGAAAATATTGCAGAGCCACAACCAATATCCGAATCCGATATTCAAGGAGACTGAGTAATGGCAGAACAATTAGTAGAAATGAACCAACAATTGGAAAATACTAACGAAGCAATCGCTCTTTTTGGAGTTAATGATGCTCATTTGAAAGTAATTGAACGGGAACTGAATGTATCGATTGTAACTAGAGGTGAAACTGTTCATGTATCTGGAGCAGTTGAAACTGTGACACTCGTAGAAAAAATCTTACAGCAATTACTTGTTGTTATTCGAAAAGGTGTGTCAATTACAGAAAGAGATGTTGCGTATGCAATTCAGCTCGCACAACAAGGAAAAATTGCTCAATTTGAAGAGTTATATGAAGAAGAAATCTTTAAAACGGCAAAAGGTAAATCCATTCGTGTAAAAACGATGGGACAAAGAAGATATATTCATGCAATGAAGAAAAATGATATTGTATTTGGAATAGGACCTGCCGGGACTGGGAAAACATACTTAGCTGTAGTAATGGCTGTAAGAGCTTTAAAACAAGGGTATGTAAAGAAAATCATTTTAACGAGACCGGCTGTAGAAGCTGGAGAAAGTTTAGGATTTTTACCAGGTGATTTGAAAGAGAAGGTAGATCCGTATTTACGTCCATTGTATGATGCTCTGCACGATATTCTTGGACAAGAATATACGCAGCGTATGATGGAGAGAGGTGTAATTGAAATCGCGCCTCTTGCTTATATGAGAGGACGTACGCTCGATGATTCATTTGTTATTTTAGATGAAGCGCAAAATACAACGGGTGCACAAATAAAAATGTTTTTAACAAGATTAGGTTTTAGTTCTAAAATGGTTATTACGGGGGATCCCTCACAAGTAGACTTACCAAAAGGGGTAAAATCAGGGCTTACGCTAGCCTCTAACATTTTATCTGGTGTATCAGGTCTTTCATTCATTACGTTAGAACAAACGGACGTTGTAAGGCATCCACTGGTACAACGTATTATTGAGGCATATGATAAAATGGAATGATCCTATTTGTCAGGATCATTTCTTTTTGTATTAAGGTTGGCGAACGGCATATTTTTTACTATCATAAAAGATAAGAGAAATAAACTATAGGTACTGGTGTATAAAAATGTTACCTAAAAGTATCGTTGGCTAGAAGAAATGAAAGCTATAAATAGTTTCACTTTATTTCTAGAGAGGAGAAGGTATTGAAATCATGTTAAGATCTCAAGAAATTTCTAAGTGGTTTCGTAATTTACAACATTCGAAAAAACTAAGTTGGATTTCTTACGTTTTATTAGGGGCAGTGCTGTTTTTTGCACTTATGAATAATGTGAAACCAGAGCAATTAGATGTTGATATGTATTCTATTGCGAAAAAAACAATTCATTCTCCTATTAAAATTGAAGATAAGGTTATAACGGAAAGAAAAAAACAAGAGGCCGCTCAAAAAGTCGGGGATCAATATACATATAGAAGTGAATATAAACAAAATAGAGTAGATATTGTAAATGATGTTTTTGCTAAGGTGAATGAAGTAATTCAGGAGATGAAAGCTGCTGGACCTGAAGAGCAAAAAAAGATGACCGATGCGAATAAATTAGAAAAGTTGAAGAAGAAGTTGCCATCTAATTTAACGAAGGAATTATCGGATGAGAATTTATTATACTTTATTAATGCAGAACCGGATCAATTAGAATTAGCGAAGAATGCGGCTTTAACGTCTGTTAGCGTTATCATGGGTGGAAATATTAAAATGTCCGAAGAAATGGCAGCGAAAGAGCGATTTGTTAATGAAATGAAAAGCCTGAATGTGAATAGCGGATTGAAAGAAGCTGTGAATGCGCTAGGATCATATGCGATTACAGCAAATTATTTCTATGATCCGGCTGTAACGAAAGAGAAGAAGAAAGCAGAAGAAGATTTAGTTCCACCTGTTTATATTCTCCAAGGACAAGTTATTGTTAGAGAAGGTGAAACAATTTCAAGTGATATGTATAATCAGTTGAAATTAGTCGGTTTATTAGAAAAAGGTAATAGTTTTCAGCCTTATGTTGGATTAGCGGTGCTCATTGGTGTGTTACTATACTTTATGCATAAACAGTTTGAAGTATTTTTACAGCGGAAAAGAGAAGACAAACCGTACATTTTAGCGTATATTACAATTTTGTCTATCACGATTGTTTTAATGAAAATTATTAGTTTGTTTCAAAAGCTTGAATATGCAGGAATTGCGTATGTTGTCCCAGTTGCGATGGGAACGATACTTGTAAAACTAATGATTGGCGATCGATTTGTATTTTTAACAAGTATGATTTTTTCTGTGTGCGGAAGTATTATGTTTAATGAAGGAGTAACAAGTACACTGAATTATAGTGTGGGTATTTATGTGTTATTAAGTTCATTATCAGTGAGTATTTTCTTAAGAGAAAAAAATCGTCGTACGATGATTTTACAAGCTGGTATACTCGTATCTATCTTAAATGTAGTCGTCTTGGCGGCGTTATTATTATTACGTAATGGGAATTTTTCACCTCTTGAAATTGGTACGCAATTATTAATGGCTTCCCTTTCAGGAATTATCTCATCCGTTTTGGCTATGGGGATATTACCATATTTAGAAAGTGGACTTGGAATTGTATCAAGTATGAAGCTTATGGAATTATCAAGTCCGAATCATCCGCTTTTGCGTAGAATTTTATTAGAAGCGCCAGGAACATATCATCACAGTGTAATGGTAGCGAATCTCTCTGAGGCAGCTTGTGAAGCAGTTGGAGCAAATGGTGTATTAGCGCGTGTAGGGGCGTATTATCATGATGTAGGAAAAACAGTACAACCGCAATTCTTTATTGAAAACCAGATGGGAATTGAGAATCCACATGATAAATTAGATCCTGTGACGAGTAAAGACATTATCATTGCTCATGTAACCGATGGAGTAAAGATGCTCGAAGAATACCATATTCCGCAAGAAATTATTGATATTGCTGGGCAACACCATGGTACAACGCTTCTTAAATATTTTTATTATAAGGCGATTAAAGAAGATAAAGAAAAATATACAGAAGAGATGTTCCGATATCCGGGATCAAAAGCAACTTCTAAAGAATCGGCAATCGTTGGTATTGCGGATAGTGTTGAGGCGGCGGTACGTTCTATGAATCACCCAACGCCAGAGCAAATTAATAATTTAGTACAAAGTATTATTAAAGATCGCCTGCAAGATGGGCAATTTAGTGAATGTGATTTGACATTTAAGGAACTACAAATCGTTGGAAAAACGTTATGTGAAACGTTAAATGGTATTTTCCATTCGCGTATTACATATCCGGAACCACCGGAAGAAAAGGAGAAAGAATGAGTTTATTAATTGATTTCATTGATGAAACAGAAGAAGTGAAAGAAGAATATGTGAATTTAATTCGTGAGATATTAGGAAAAGCAGCTCAAATGGAAAAAATAGAGGATGGTGCGGAGTTATCAGTGACATTTGTAGATAATGAACGCATTCGCGAGATTAATCGTGATTACCGAGATAAAGATCAGCCTACTGATGTCATTTCCTTTGCCATGGAAGAAATGGGAGAAGGGGAAATGGAAATTGTGGGCGCAGAAATGCCGCGTATGTTAGGTGACCTTATTATTTCTATTCCGAGAGCGAAAGAACAAGCTGAAGAGTATGGACATTCTTTTGATCGTGAACTTGGCTTTTTAGCGTTACATGGCTTTTTACATTTGCTTGGTTATGACCACATGACAGAAGAGGATGAAAAAGAAATGTTTGGAAGACAAAAAGAAATTTTAGAAGCATTTGGATTAGGACGATGAAAAAAGGAAAACTTATAGATAGTTTTGGATATGCTATAGCAGGTGTATTCTTTTGTCTTCGTCATGAACGAAATATGAAAATTCATTATGTAGCCGCAGTCATTGTTATATGCTGCGGCTTTTATTTCCATATTACGAAGGTAGAGTGGATGATATTACTTATTGTAATAGGAATTGTAATGAGCTTAGAGATGGTAAATACGGCTGTGGAAAAAACAGTAGATTTAGCGACTGCTGATATACATCCGTTTGCGAAAGTCGCAAAGGATGTCGCAGCAGGAGCGGTTTTGTTGTTTGCGATAATAGCCGTTATAATTGGTGCTATTATCTTTTTACCGTATGTGGTATAGTTGCATTCCAAAGCTTTTATTAAGCTTTGAAGGTGCCGTAAAGGCCTTTAATAAGAGAGTGTATCTATTCACAGCTGGGAACAGGAAGGATGCGGGAATATGAATAGTAAACAATTAATTCAAGAAGCAATCGAAGCGCGTAAACAAGCGTACGTACCATATTCTAAATTTCAAGTAGGTGCAGCATTATTAACACAGGATGGAAAAGTATATCGTGGATGTAATGTTGAGAATGCATCATATGGTTTATGTAACTGTGCAGAAAGAACAGCTTTATTTAAGGCGGTTTCTGAAGGAGGTAAAGAGTTTGTAGCTATCGCAATTGTGGCGGATACGAAGCGTCCAGTACCTCCTTGTGGAGCATGTCGACAAGTTATGGTAGAATTATGTAAACAGGATACGAAAGTATACCTATCAAATTTACATGGTGACGTTCAAGAGACAACAGTCGGAGAATTGTTACCAGGAGCATTTTTAGCGGAGGATTTACATGAATAGAAAAGGTTATAAATCAGGTTTTGTCTCTATTATTGGCAGACCGAATGTTGGGAAATCTACATTTTTAAATCGTATTATTGGTCAAAAAATTGCTATTATGAGTGACAAGCCACAAACAACTCGTAATAAAATTCAAGGCGTATATACAGAAAATGATTCACAAGTAATTTTCATTGATACACCAGGAATACATAAACCTAAACATAAACTAGGCGACTTCATGGTGAAGATGGCGCAAACGACATTAAAAGAAGTTGATATTGTTCTGTTTATGGTTAATGCTGTTGAAGGCTTTGGTCGTGGTGAAGAATTCATCATCGAGAAGTTAAAAGAAACGAAACAACCAGTATTTTTAGTTATTAATAAAATTGACCAAGTTCACCCAGAACAATTATTAGAGCTAATTGATCAATATCGCAAATTACATGACTTTGCAGAAATCGTACCAATTTCTGCATTAGACGGTAATAATGTGGAAGCTCTAATTGGAACAATTAAAAAGTATTTACCGGAAGGACCACAATACTACCCAGATAATCAAGTAACGGATCATCCGGAGAGATTTATTATTGCAGAGCTTATTCGTGAGAAAGTACTACATTTAACACGTGAAGAAGTGCCGCATTCTGTGGCTGTTGTTATCGATGCAATTCAAAAACGCGAGGGCGGGGCGGTTTATATTAATGCAACTATTGTTGTTGAACGTCCGTCGCAAAAAGGGATTATTATCGGAAAACAAGGGAAGATGTTAAAAGAAGTCGGTAAGCGAGCTCGTTTTGATATTGAAGCATTACTTGGTTCTAAAGTATTTTTAGAAGTATGGGTAAAAGTGCAAAAAGATTGGCGAAATAAAATGTCTCAGCTTCGTGACCTTGGTTTCCGCGAAGACGAGTATTAAAATAGAGTAAAGCTGTAATCAGCGGATGTTTTGTTCATCCGCTGATTATTGGTTTTTATGAGTTTTGATAAATTAGGAAAAATTTTTCTCACATGAAAATGGACAAAATGGGTCAATTTAATAACAACAAAAGAAATTGGTTTATAGGCTACGCTTATTGAGAAAGGTGGATTCTTATGCTAGATTTTACCTGGAAGTTTTTCTCCAAAACAGGAAGCATTGAGACGTATTTGCTTTTGAAAGAAATGGAAAAAGACGTAAACGATGAGATGGATCAACATGAAGAGGAGCTAGCGCATCTAGACTCTCCAATTTCTTGACCCGTTTTGTTCAAACCTTGGATGGTGACGAACATGTTTCAAAAAGTTGAGGGCATCGTTATCCGTACGACAGATTACGGAGAAACGAACAAGATTGTTACAATATTCTCAAGAGAATTGGGTAAGGTAAGTGCAATGGCAAGAGGAGCGAAAAAACCGAAAAGCCGGTTAGCATCTGTTTCGCAACTTATGACACATGGTCATTTTCTTATTCAAATGGGATCTGGACTTGGAACTTTGCAACAAGGCGAGATTATTTCAACTATGAAAGAAATTCGCGAGGATATATTTTTAACTGCTTATGCATCATTTATTGTTGAGTTAACTGATAAAGCAACAGAAGATAAAAAACATAATCCATATTTATTTGAAATGTTATATCAAACGTTGCATTATATGTGTGAGGGTGTTGATCCAGAAGTATTATCATTAATTTATCAAACGAAAATGCTTCCGGTATTAGGGATGCGCCCGTACTTTGATACATGTGCGATTTGTCATCAAGAAACAGATTTTGTCGCCTTCTCTGTTAGGGAGGGCGGTTTTCTGTGCTCACGTCATGCTGAGCAAGATCAGTATCGTATACCAGTGGGGGAAGCCGTTCATAAATTATTACGTCTTTTCTACCACTTCGATTTACATAGACTTGGCAATGTATCAGTGAAGGATAGCACAAAAAAACAAATGCGTTTAGTATTGAATACATATTATGATGAATATTGCGGGATTTATTTGAAATCAAGACGTTTCTTAGAACAACTTGATAAGTTTCAAATATAATTTGGGGCCGTATACGGTCCTTTTTACATCCTTTCTTTTTCGAATAGCATATTTAGTATATAATATTTAAGAGATAGTATAACTTTTTTCGTTGTGCATTAAAGGTGGTGATTATCATAGAGCTGAATAAACGGCAAGAACATATCATTCAGATTGTAAAAGATCACGGTCCTATTACAGGGGAGTCAATTGCTGCGCAATTGGGATTAACACGTGCAACGCTAAGACCAGACTTAGCAATTTTAACGATGGCTGGTTATTTAGAAGCACGTCCGCGCGTAGGTTATTTTTATACGGGTAAAACTGGGGGGCAGTTATTATCTGAAGCTGTTAAGAAAATTAAAGTACAAGATTATCAATCTAGACCGGTTGTAATTGATAAAAATGTATCAGTATACGATGCGATTTGTACTATGTTTTTAGAGGATGTAGGTACATTATTCGTTGTAGATCAATCGACTCTATTAGTAGGCGTTGTATCTCGTAAAGATTTATTACGAGCTAGCTTAGGGAAGCAGGATTTAACCTCACTTCCGGTTAATATTATCATGACAAGGATGCCAAACATTGCGATGTGTCGTAGAGAAGATTCTTTATATGATATTGCGATGGAATTAATAGAAAGACAGATTGATGCGATGCCAGTTGTAAAAGATACGAAACAAGGTTTAGAAGTGGTTGGACGAATTACAAAAACAAATATTACACGTGCGTTTGTAAACTTAGTAAATAACGAATAAGTGTAATTTGTTTAAAGTGAGGTAATGTAATGGATAATAAAATCGTATATGTCGTATCTGACTCTGTAGGAGAAACGGCTGATTTGGTTGTTCGAGCAGCAATGGGGCAATTCCCATTTGCTCCTGATATTAGACGTGTGCCGTATGTAGAAGATACAGGGACATTAAAAGAAGTGATTTCGATTGCTAAGAGCAATCAAGCACTTATTTGTTTTACGTTAGTAAAGCCTGACATGCGCCAATATTTAGTGACAGAGGCTGCAAAAGAAGGTGTAGAGGCATATGATATTATCGGCCCTCTAATCGATCAAATTGAAGAAATTACAGGGCAAGTGCCTAGATATGAGCCTGGTGTTGTTCGTAGATTAGATGAAGAATACTTTAAAAAGATTGAAGCGATTGAGTTTGCTGTGAAGTATGATGATGGTAGAGATGCACGTGGTATTTTAAAAGCAGATATCGTGTTAATTGGGATTTCGCGCACATCAAAAACACCACTTTCTCAATATTTAGCTCATAACAAACGTTTGAAAGTTGCCAACGTACCACTAGTACCAGAAGTAGATCCGCCTGAAGAATTATATCAAGTGGCTAAAGAAAAATGCTTCGGTTTGAAAATTACGCCAGAGAAGTTAAATCATATTCGAAAAGAGCGATTGAAATCACTTGGACTAAGTGACGGAGCAACATATGCCAATATTAATCGTATTAAAGAAGAGATTGATCACTTTGAGAATGTAGTTAGTAAAATAAATTGTCAAGTAATTGATGTATCGAACAAAGCGATTGAAGAAACAGCTAACATTATTGTGAATGCAGTGCAAAACCAAAAAATGTTTTAGCACATTTGCCAAAGGTGAATGTGCTTTTTTCGCTCGTGAGAAACACAGTGCCTGCTGATTTCGTAATAGATGATAGTGAAGTGGTTATACTTATATTCTTCTGTCTTTTTATTATGTTAAAAGTAGGGTTTCGCTATCCTGAAATAGAAGATGAAAAAATAAAGGGATATGTAGCGTAGTTGAAGAAAATATATTATAATAAAAAATTGTGATAAAAACCTATATTTTACGTTTAGACTTTAATTTTTCAGAATAAACTAGGGATATGATTTAAGAAATGACATGTAATTACGTTAAATCGACAAAATCTATACAAGAAAACGCACATTATGGAAGGATTCGCAGAAGGGATGTAGAATACAGAAATATGCAAAACATCAATATGGTATGAGTTGATGCAGATGCATATACTGTGAAAGCTGACAATTGTGCGAGTTGGAACGAATTTTCATGTCAAAATGTTGTTTGTCACATCGTATGCTCATCGTTTAAGGAAGCAGCGAGGGAATTTGGATCTATGTAGATGCTGAATAAGCAAAAGTTGATTTCTTTATATGTATCAACATGCAAAAAAACAGATCTCGTGATCACATAGGATATGGTGCTTGCTAGTCTTCTTGTGAAAAAGTGCATATGTATTGTCTCCATGAGGTACATTTGTAATAGATGAGCAAATGGATACAATTTTATATAATTAGGTACGTATCTGCGAAATTACGCAGAAAAGAGTCTGCAAAATCGCTGGATAACGTGATCGACAACATTTTCTAATAAGTTTAGAAAAAATATTGTCGAATTATAAAGGAATTTTTTAATTTATATCGAATACAAAATACGACACGGAGATGGAGTTATGGGGAACAGAATTCCTGAAGAAGTTGTTGAACAAATTCGGACGTCATCCGATATTGTCGAAGTGATTGGTGAATACGTTCAACTTAGAAAACAGGGACGTAACTATTTCGGCCTTTGTCCGTTTCATGGTGAGAATTCTCCTTCATTCTCTGTTTCATCTGATAAGCAAATTTTTCATTGCTTCGGATGTGGAGAAGGTGGAAATGTATTTTCCTTTCTAATGAAAATGGAAGGACTGGCTTTTACCGAAGCTGTTCAAAAGCTAGGTGAAAGAAATGGAATTGCGGTTGCAGAGTATACATCAGGGCAAGGACAACAAGAAGACATATCTGATGACACTGTCATCATGCAACAGGCTCATGAACTTTTAAAAAAGTATTATCATCATTTATTAGTAAATACAGAAGAAGGAAATGAAGCACTTTCGTATTTGTTAAAACGTGGTATTACAAAAGAGATGATTGAGAAGTTTGAAATTGGTTATGCGTCACCTGCTTGGGATGCAGCAACGAAAATTTTACAAAAAAGAGGTTTATCGTTGTCTAGTATGGAACAAGCTGGTCTTCTCATAAGAAGCGAGAAGGATGGTAGTCATTATGATCGCTTCCGTGGACGAGTTATGTTCCCAATCTATACGTTACAAGGTAAAGTGATAGCGTTTAGTGGAAGGGCGTTAGGAGATGACACTCCGAAATATTTAAATAGTCCAGAAACACCAATTTTTCACAAAAGTAAATTGTTGTATAACTTCCATCAAGCAAGGCCGTTTATTAGAAAACGTGGGCAAGTGGTCCTTTTTGAAGGGTATGCCGACGTACTAGCTGCGGTAAAAAGTGGTGTGGAAGAAGCTGTTGCGACAATGGGAACAGCTTTAACTGAAGAACAAGCAAAACTTCTGCGACGTAACGTTGAAACTGTTGTTCTTTGCTATGATGGTGATAAAGCAGGGCGAGAAGCGACGATGAAAGCAGGGCAATTATTGTTGCAAGTTGGTTGCCAAGTGAAAGTTACATCCTTGCCAGATAAGCTTGATCCTGATGAATATGTGCAACAATATGGGACAACTGCTTTTGAAAATCTTGTGAAATCAAGTATAAGTTTTGTTGGTTTTAAAATAAATCATTTGCGTTTAGGGAAAAATTTGCAAGATGAGTCGGGCAAAGAAGAGTATGTGAAAAGTGTTTTAAAAGAGTTATCGTTGTTACAGGATGCGATGCAGGCAGAATCATATTTGAAGTCATTATCGCAAGAATTTTCGTATTCAATGGAAACACTTTTGAATCAATTGCACCAATATCGCAAAGAACAAAAGGTACAACAAAAACAAGTAAAGCAGGTTTCTAAGCCGTCTCAAATTGTTCAAACAAAACCGAAGTTAACAGGTTTTGAAAGGGCTGAAAGAGAAATTATTTACCATATGTTGCAAAGTCCAGAAGTGGCCGTTCGTATGGAATCCCACATAGAAGATTTTCATACAGAAGAACATAAAGGGATTTTATATGAACTATACGCATATTATGAAAAGGGAAATGAACCTTCAGTCGGAACATTTTTAAGTTGGCTCTCTGATGAAAAGTTGAAAAATATTATTACTGATATTTCGACGGATGAATTTATTAATCCAGAATACACAGAAGAAGTGTTACAAGGCCATTTGGAGACGCTTAGACGTCATCAAGAAAAACTTGAAAAGATGGAAATCATCTTCAAGATAAAACAAATGGAAAAGACAGATCCTGTAGAGGCTGCTAAATATTATGTAGCATATTTACAAAATCAAAAAGCGAGAAAATAGCTTTTTTGATAAATTTTTAGTATAATGAATGTTTGTATCTCGCGTAAGGAGGGGAACAGATGGCTGACAAACCAGCTCGTTCTAAACAAATTGAAACTGAAATGACCCTTGAGCAAGTGAAAGAACAACTCACTGAGCTCGGAAAAAAACGTGGCGTTCTTACATATGAAGAGATTGCAGAACGCATGAATGGATTTGAAATTGAATCCGATCAAATGGATGAATACTATGAATATTTAGGTGAACAAGGGATTGACTTAGTTGGTGACAATGACAACGACGAAGGCCCTAATAATCGCCAAATAGCAAAATCGGAAGAAGAATTCGACCTCAATGATTTAAGCGTACCACCAGGGGTTAAAATCAACGATCCTGTTCGTATGTATTTAAAAGAAATTGGTCGTGTAGATTTACTATCTGCAGAAGAAGAAATTCGACTTGCAACGCGCATTGAAGAAGGCGATGAAGAAGCGAAACGTCGTCTTGCAGAAGCAAACTTACGTCTTGTAGTAAGTATTGCAAAGCGCTACGTGGGCCGTGGCATGCTTTTCTTAGACTTAATCCAAGAAGGGAATATGGGTCTAATTAAAGCGGTTGAAAAGTTCGATTATCGTAAAGGTTTCAAATTTAGTACGTATGCAACTTGGTGGATTCGCCAAGCAATTACACGTGCGATTGCAGACCAAGCAAGAACAATTCGTATCCCAGTTCATATGGTTGAAACGATTAATAAGTTAATTCGTGTACAACGTCAATTATTACAAGATTTAGGACGTGAACCATCTCCTGAAGAGATTGGTGAAGAAATGGATCTTGCTCCAGAAAAAGTACGTGAAATCTTAAAAATTGCACAGGAGCCAGTTTCTCTTGAAACACCGATTGGTGAAGAAGATGACTCCCATTTAGGTGATTTCATTGAAGACCAAGAAGCAACATCACCTGCGGACCATGCAGCGTATGAATTGCTAAAAGAACAATTAGAAGATGTGTTAGATACACTAACAGATCGTGAAGAAAATGTTCTACGTCTTCGTTTTGGTTTAGATGATGGACGAACTCGTACGCTTGAAGAAGTTGGGAAAGTATTCGGCGTAACGAGAGAACGTATCCGTCAAATTGAAGCAAAAGCATTACGTAAATTGAGACATCCAAGCCGTAGTAAGCGCCTTAAGGATTTCTTAGAATAGGCTACCTTTAAGTTTACTTCACCTTTGTGAAGTAAACTTTTTTATTTTGTTAATTTTTGTTAAACTTTAACTGTCAGCAACGATTACAATTTCTTGTAATTTATTTTACAGAATTGTCTTTTGATTTGCAAATGCTCATTTTTCGATTTTTCGATTAATTTTGTTTATTCTATACAAAAATATATGTAGAAAAGTGAAAAATATGATGAGAAACGTTAGTAATTATCGAAATAATAAGCGATATAACAATAAAAAACAATAAACTGAATTTATGGAATATTTTTAACGATTAGTAGTTTACTCTTTTCTGATAGAGCGTTTTCAAGTACAATGGAAATGACTGAATCATCTAACTATTTAGGGGTATAGAGGGGGGAGAAGAGATATGAAACGTAATCCGCTGATTCCGTTCGCTCTTATTGCAGCATTGGGTATTATCGTTATGTTTGTATTTTCATTTCAGGGGCTAAATAAATCTAAAGAGTTAGCTGATGCAAAAAATGGCGGGAAACCAGCACAAACAGCATCCAAGCCAGAGGATATTGTGAAGCAAAGCTGTACGAGCTGCCACGGTGATCAATTACAAGGGGCGGTAGGACCTAATTTACAAAAAATTGGTGGGAAACTTTCAAAGGATGAAATTAAAGAAATTCTTTCGAAAGGAAAAGGCAATATGCCTGCCAATATAGTTCCAGCTGATCAAGCTGCTAAAGTAGCTGATTGGTTATCGAAGAAAAAATAAAGTTCCGTATGACAAGCCTTTTGCTTAAGCAAAAGGCTTGTTTTTCTATATTTTCTAAAATACGATGAATGATAGAGAAGTGAATTGTTGTTATGGGCTTGCAACAACTACTATAAATTCATTATCATGGAGACAGACTGACAAGAGAAGGAGTAATGGAAATACATGAATGAAGTAAAACTTTCGAAACGATTAGAAGAGGTTGTGCGTGAAATACCAGTAGGATCTACAGTTGCTGATATTGGATCGGATCATGCGTATTTACCGTGTTATACAATTATAAATAATATTGCTACTAAAGCAGTTGCTGGAGAGGTTGTAGATGGACCATTTCGTTCTGCGCAGGCAACTGTAGCTGAAAGTGGCTTACAAGATAAAGTAGATGTGCGTAAAGGGAATGGATTAGCTGTTATCGCGCCAGGAGAAGTAGATGTAATTACGGTTGCCGGAATGGGCGGAGCGTTAATTCGTGATATTTTAGAAAGTGGTAAAGAAAAATTAGAAGGTGTAACACGTTTAATTTTACAGCCGAATATTGCAGCGCATCACATTCGTGAATGGTTTATTGAGAATGGATGGGAGCTTATCCATGAAAAAATCGTAAAAGAAGATGGGAAAATTTACGAGATTTTAGTAGGGGAGCGAGGAAATATCATGGTTCCTTACTCTGAAAATAAACAGGCTGAATTATTTATGGGACCATTTTTAATGAAAGAAAAAAGTGAAGCTTTCGTTGAAAAGTGGGAAGGAGAATTAAAAAACTTCCAAAATATTTTAAAGCAGTTAGAACGTGCGGCTGATTCTGAAGAAACAAAAGCGAAGCGTGCGGAAGTAGAAGCGAAAATGAAAATGATAGGGGAGGTTTTATCATGAGTAAAATTCCAAATGGCCATGAAATTATTTCGTTATTTGAAAGTATGTATCCGAAGCATTTGGCGATGGAAGGAGATAAGATTGGCCTGCAAATTGGGGCGCTTAATAAACCCGTGCAGCACGTATTAATTGCGTTAGATGTAACGGAAGAAGTTGTGGATGAAGCAATTCAATTAGGAGCGAATGTCATTATTGCGCATCACCCTTTAATTTTTAACCCACTAAAAGCGATTCATACAGATAAGGCGTATGGGAAAATTATTGAAAAGTGTATGAAAAATGATATTGCAATCTATGCAGCGCATACAAATGTGGATGTTGCTAAGGGCGGGGTAAATGATTTACTTGCTGAGGCGTTAGGATTGCAAAATACAGAAGTTTTGGCACCGACATACGCAGAAGAAATGAAAAAAATCGTAGTGTTTGTGCCTGAAACTCATGCAGAAGAAGTAAGAAAAGCATTAGGAGATGCAGGTGCTGGTCATATCGGCAATTATAGCCACTGTACGTTTAGCAGTGAGGGTACAGGCATGTTTATGCCTCAAGAGGGAACAAATCCTTATATCGGGGAAACTGGGCAGTTAGAACGCGTAGAAGAAGTGCGAATCGAAACGATTATTCCAGCTTCATTCCAGCGAAAAGTGATTAAAGCAATGGTAACGGCACATCCATATGAAGAAGTAGCATATGATGTGTATCCACTTGATAACAAAGGTGAAACGTTAGGGCTTGGAAAAATAGGGTATTTACAAGAAGAAATGACACTTGGACAGTTTGCGGAACATGTAAAGCAATCGTTAGATGTAAAGGGTGCGCGAGTTGTTGGGAAATTAGATGATAAAGTGCGCAAAGTAGCTGTACTTGGTGGCGATGGTAACAAATACATCAATCAAGCTAAATTTAAAGGTGCGGATGTATATGTAACAGGTGACATGTATTATCACGTGGCTCATGATGCGATGATGCTCGGTTTAAATATCGTCGACCCAGGACATAACGTTGAAAAGGTAATGAAGCAAGGTGTACAAAAGCAATTACAAGAAAAAGCAGATGCAAAGAAACTGAATGTACATATTCATGCTTCGCAGTTACATACAGATCCATTTACATTTGTATAAGAAAAATAAAAACCGTTGCTCATATAGGCAACGGTTTTTATTATTGTTCTTTTTTCACTTTTACACGAGGTAATATTTTTTGTAATGGTACTTTTCGAACCCTTTCCCATGTAGCAGGATTCATTGGGTCATATTGCTCTAAGAAAGCGATAACCTCTTTTGTAATTGGTGTTGGAGTAGAAGCACCTGCTGTAACAGCTACGTTCTCGACACCTTGTAGCCATTCTAATTTGATTTCACTTACGTCTGCAACGCGGTATGCTTTCGTACCAGCGATTTCTTGTGATACTTGTGCTAAACGGTTTGAGTTATTACTTTTCGGATCACCAACAACAATTGTTAAGTCTGCAACATCAGCTTGTTTGGCAACCGCTTCTTGGCGAACTTGAGTTGCTAAACAAATTTCCTTATGGAATTCTGCTGTTGGGAATTTCTTCTGAATGTCCTCCATTAAATGTTGAACATCCCATTGACTCATCGTTGTTTGATTTGTAACTAAAATTTTATCGGTTGGAATTTCTAATGTTTTTAAATCATCGGCTCTTTCGATAAGATGAACGATATCAGGTGCGATACCAACTGCGCCTTCTGGTTCTGGATGATTTTTTTTGCCGATATAAATGACATGGTAACCTTCAGCTTTCTTTGCTTCAATAAGGTCATGTGTTTTTGTAACATCTGGGCAAGTGGCATCAATTGTTGTTAAACCTTTTTCTTTTGCACGTTGTTTAACTTCTGGAGAAACACCGTGTGCAGTGAAAATAACAGTACCAGAATCGATTTTATCTAAAATGTCTAATCGACTTGGACCATCTAATGTAATGATGCCATCTTCTTCGAATGCATCTGTTACATGTTTGTTGTGAACAATCATACCTAAAATATAAATAGGTCTTGGTAATGATGTATCTAATGCGGCGTTACGTGCAATAACCATCGCGTCCACAACACCGTAGCAATAACCACGAGGGGAAATTTTAACAATTTTCATATGAGTAATCCTCTCCTTCTAAACAAGGGATACTTTTGTGCATAGTCCTTTACATTATAAAGGAGGAGTGGATAGAAAACAAAGGATTGTTACACATATAGTTTTGGTTTTGTTGCTATTTTTTGAACAGGCTCCTCTCGTACTTCTTTTTCTATGACTGGCTCAATCACCATTTTTTTTCTTTTTCTTTTTTTTTGTGGAGGAGGTGGAGTTGCTACCTCAACCTTTTCTGTTAAATCTTCAGTTTGATTTTCGGTTGGATTTTCTTCCGTACTTTTTCCAGAGGTGAGGATTTTAACAATGGTTGGTAGGTTACGCATAATAGGACCGTACTGTTCGACGACAGGGCTTACAGATTGAACGACTTGTGATACCTTTTCGATATTATTTATCATATTAGTTGGATTCGAAATTAAATTCGAAAAAAAACTACCGATGCCGCTACTTGATGCGGCTGGAGTTGCTGCACCGCCGCGCGTTTCGTTTGATTCATACATTTGAGGAGGGATCATTTGCTCGGGATGCTGCTGCATGTATGGTTGATATTGCTGTTGCTGTTGATATTGCTGCGGGTATTGTTGCTGATATTGTTGCTGATATTGCTGTTGATATTGCTGTCGATATTGGGGTGGCGATTGCTGGTGCATCATTGGCGGCGGTCCTTCCATTTGTCGATAAGGCGGAACCATTTGCATGAAAGGTTCGGTTGGATCGTGTTTTTTAAAGAGTTTAGCAAGAAACCCTTTCTTTTTTTGTGCCATTGGTGGTAGTTGTGGGATTGGATATGGGGTATAAGGTTGCTGCCCTGGATTCGGATACATTTGCCTCATGGGGGATTTTGGAAACATGTGAGGAATCCTCCTTTCTTCAGTTAGGTATATACACATACAATATGCAATAAGTGGGAAGAAGGTTAGTTTTTGAAGTAAAAACCTAAACTAAAGATGGATTTTACTTGTAGATTTCGATATAATGTAGACTTGACTGATTTGTGCGCGCAGTAGAAATTTAGAAAGAAGGTGTAACTTATGACACAACAAACTTTTACACAGTATGATTTTAAACCATTTTTAATAGATGCAGTTCGTGAACTACGCTTTACAGAGCCGACAGGAATTCAACAGAAAATTTTCCCGGTCGTGAAAAAAGGTGTAAGTGTAATTGGACAATCCCAAACAGGTTCTGGGAAAACACATGCATACTTACTTCCTACATTGAACAGAATTAACCCAGGTCGTGAAGAAGTACAACTTGTTATTACAGCGCCTACTCGTGAGTTAGCACAACAAATTTACGAAGAAATCGTGAAATTAACAAAGTTCTGTGCGGAAGATCAAATGATTACAGCGCGTTGTTTAATTGGTGGAACTGATAAACAACGATCAATTGAAAAGTTGAAAAAACAACCTCATATTGTAGTTGGAACACCAGGACGTATTAAAGACTTAGTAGAAGAACAAGCACTGTTTGTTCATAAAGCAAATACGATTATTGTCGATGAAGCAGACTTAATGCTTGATATGGGATTCATTCATGATGTAGATAAAATTGCAGCACGCATGCCTAAAAACTTGCAAATGCTAGTTTTCTCTGCAACAATTCCTCAAAAACTAAAACCGTTTCTGAAGAAATATATGGAGAATCCAGAGCATATTCATATCAATCCAAAACAAGTTGCAGCTGGAAATATTGAACATTATTTAGTTCCGTCTAAACATCGTAACAAAATCGATTTAGTGAATAAAATGTTGCTACAATTTAAACCGTATTTAGCAGTTGTTTTTACGAATACGAAGAAGATGGCGGATCAGGTTGCTGACGGATTAATGGAGCGCGGCTTAAAAGTTGGACGAATTCACGGAGATTTATCACCGCGTGATCGTAAAAAAATGATGAAACAAATTCGTGACCTAGAATTCCAATATATTATTGCAACTGATTTAGCGGCACGTGGTATCGATATTGAAGGAATTAGTCATGTTATTAACTATGAGCTTCCATCAGATTTAGATTTCTTCGTTCACCGCGTTGGAAGAACAGCACGTGCAGGGCATTCAGGTATTGCAGTGACGATTTATGATCCAGCAAACGAAGAAGCGCTAGATAGTTTAGAAAAACAACGTCATATTGAGTTTAAACATGTAGATTTACGCGGAGATGAGTGGGCGGATTTAGGTGAACGCCGTCGTCGTAAGAGCCGTAAAAAACCAAATGATGAACTTGACGTTATGGCAACGAAAGTTATTAAAAAGCCGAAAAAAGTAAAACCAAACTATAAACGTAAACTTGCAACTGAACGTGACAAAGTGAAGAGAAAATATAGCAATAAAAAAAGATAAGGGATTTCCCTTATCTTTTTTTATTCAGCTATTTGTGAGAGCCGTAATCAATATGGATAGAAAATATTGATTAAAGTTTCGCTTCATCTAGATAATGTAAATGAAGAGTATAGTCTGTTTAAATAGTCATATAAATTTGTGTAGTGCGTTTTTTGTGAACAAACAATTCACTACATATTTCTACAAATTATGCTATCATTATATCTATTGTATATTGAAGAGGTGATTGTATGTTAAAGATTGGATCTCATGTTTCTATGAGTGGTAAGAAAATGTTATTAGCAGCAAGTGAAGAGGCTGTTTCATACGGTGCAACGACGTTTATGATTTATACAGGTGCACCGCAAAATACAAGAAGAAAACCAATTGAAGAATTGAACATAGAAGCAGGAAGAAAACATATGGAACAAAACGGTATCGAAGAGATTATCGTACATGCGCCATATATTATTAATGTTGGAAATACGACGAAGCCAGAAACATTCCAATTAGGTGTAGATTTCCTTCGGATGGAAATTGAGAGAACATCAGCATTAGGTGTGGCAAAACAAATCGTTCTTCACCCAGGTGCGCACGTTGGTGCAGGGGCAGACGCTGGTATTCAACAAATTATTAAAGGACTTAATGAAGTATTAACGCCAGATCAGACGGTGAACATTGCGTTAGAAACGATGGCAGGAAAAGGAACAGAATGCGGCCGTAGCTTTGAAGAAATTGCAAAAATTATTGATGGTGTAAAATATAATGAAAAACTATCAGTATGCTTTGATACATGCCATACGCACGATGCAGGATATGACATTGTAAATGACTTTGACGGTGTATTAAACGAATTTGATAAGATTGTTGGTATCGATCGTTTACAAGTACTTCATATTAATGATAGTAAAAATGTACGCGGCGCAGGAAAAGACCGTCATGAAAATATTGGTTTCGGTCATATCGGCTATAAAGCGTTGCATCATATTGTGCATCATCCGCAATTAACGCACGTACCAAAAATTCTGGAAACGCCATATGTAGGTGAAGATAAAAAAGATAAGAAGCCACCGTATAAATTAGAAATCGAAATGCTGAAAAATGGTACTTTTGATGAAGGACTTCTTGAAAAAATTAAAGCGCAATAAGGAGGGGAATATCCCCTCCTTATTTTAGTAGTTGCTGAAATAAAGTATTTACTTGTTGGGCAGTAGCGGGCGAGGTTACTTGAGCTATTTGTTTTAAGAGCGCTAGTCGTTCGTCATTATCGTAAATGTTAATATTCTTTCCTTTCATAAGTCCAACAATTTGATCAGCTTGTGCAGTCGTAATTGGAACGTCATATTCTTTACTATATTTCAATAATTCCTTTGTAGAAATATGATTTAATTTTTTATTTACAAGTTGTTTAATGAGGTTCATCGAGGTATCCTCCTTCACACGTTCTTCTATCGAAATATATGAGTACGTAGCTTGTACATATTCGTATAGAGTTTCTTTTTTCATGAGAAAAAGAAGCGTATGTTATAATATAAGGACAAAACTATAGAAAAAGAGTATAGGGAGGACTTATGGAGCAAAAGCAACATCGAAAAGAAAGTGTTATCCATCTTATTTATCGTTTAGTTATGATTATTTTTGGGGCAGCATGCGCAGCGGTAGCAATTGAATTGTTTTTAATGCCAAATAAAATTATTGATGGTGGAATTATTGGTATTTCTCTTATATTAGATTATCTTACTCCTAACATTTGGTGGTTAAGTTTTTCTACTTTGGTCGTTATTCTCAATATCCCATTTATGTATTCGGGTTATAAGCAAATCGGAAAAACGTTCATGCTATCTTCGGCGTTCGGTATTGTAGCTTTAGCGTTTATTGAATCAACGTTACATGCTGTGCCGCCATTTACAACAGAGCCAATTTTAGCTACAGTGTTTGGTGGTCTTATTTTAGGTCTTGGTGTAGGGCTCGTTATTCGTCATGGTGGATCAATGGACGGAACAGAAATTATGGGTATTTTATTAACGAAGAAATTACCTTTCTCCGTTGGCGAATTTGTAATGTTTGTGAACTTATTTATTTTTGCATGGGCAGCATTTGTATTTGGTGTTGAACAAGCGATGTATTCTGTTATGACGTACTACATTGCATTCAAAACAATTGATACAGTCATTCAAGGTTTAGATGAAACGAAAGCTGTTTTAATTGTATCAGATCAATATGAGGAAGTATCAAATGCGATTTTGCATCGTCTTGGTCGTGGAACTACAAAGCTTGTAGCGAAAGGCGGTTACACGGATAAAGAAAAAGAAGTGATTTATGCAGTTGTAACACGTCTAGAAGTGACAAAGTTAAAATCAATTGTGTATGAAATTGATGCGAATGCGTTTGTTACGATTATGAGTACACAAGAGACAAATGGTGGTAAGTTTAAATCAGCTATTCACTAAAAAATTAATTATAATATCTTTTGAAAGCAGAGAATTTTTCTCTGCTTTTTGTTATAATAGTAAGGTTTCTTGAAAAAGTAGATATATTTTAGGCAGATTGGTTTACAACTATAATAAGCTGTACTATAATTCAAATAGATATAAATCGGAATCATTCTGAATTAAAATAGGTGAGATGCTATGAACAATATATTAGAAATAGAAGGATTGTCATTTCGATATGAAGATCGAAATGTGTTAGAAGATATAAATTTGCAAGTTCCGAAGGGAGCTTTTTTAGGTTTAGTTGGGCCAAATGGTTCAGGGAAATCAACTTTGCTAAAATGTTTATTAGGCGTTTTAAAGCCAAAACAGGGAAGCATTCGTTTGTTTGGTGTTGATAGTAAGAAGTTTAAAGAATGGAACAAAGTTGGTTATGTGTCGCAAAAGGCAAATAGCTTTAATTCTGGTTTTCCGGCAACTGTGTTTGAAGTTGTGTCAATGGGACTCGTTTCGAAAAAAGGGTTGTTCCGCTTTTTTACGAAAAACGATAAGAAAAAGGTAGAAAAAGCGATTGCTGATGTAGGAATGAGTGAGTTTCAAGGACGTAATATTGGAGAACTTTCTGGTGGACAACAACAGCGCGTATTTATTGCCCGTGCGCTCGTTAGTGATCCTGAATTACTTATTTTGGACGAGCCCACTGTTGGAATCGATGTGAAGAATGTAGAAAGTTTTTATGAGATATTAGAGGATTTAAACAAAAGGCTAGGAATTACATTAATTCTCGTTACGCATGATATGGGGGCTGTTACCGAGAAGGTAACACATGTTGCATGCTTAAACCAACATTTACATTTCCATGGAAATGTAGAAAAGTTCCGAGAGTTAGAAGATGCAGAAATGTCCGTCTTATATGGACATCATGTTCATCGTTTAGAACACGAGCATGAGCATCACGGGAGGATATAATGATACAAGATTTTTTACAATATGACTTTTTACGTAACTCTTTATATGCAGGGATTTTAATAGGACTTGTTGCGCCGCTTATCGGTGTATTTGTTGTCATTCGTCGTATGTCGCTTATTGCAGATGCGTTAAGTCACGTGACATTATCGGGTATTGCTGCAAGTTTATTACTAGAAAAAACAATTTTCACAGGAGGATTTTTAAATCCGTTATATATGGGTATGATTTTTTCTATGGGTGGGGCGTTACTTATTGAAAAACTACGTACTGTATATAAACATTATCAAGAATTAGCAATTCCAATTATTCTTTCAGCAGGAATGGGGATTGGCGTTATTTTTATTTCACTTGCAAATGGATTTAACACAGATTTATTTAGTTATTTATTTGGTAGTGTAAGTGCTGTAACAAGTACGGATTTAATAATCATTGGCATTGTAGCAATTGTTGTTATTGTAACGATTACTTTATTATACAAAGAGCTGTTTTTACTATCGTTCGATGAGGAATACGCTGTATCAACCGGTTTGAGTGCAAAGTGGATTCACTTTATTTTCATTATATTGGTTGCGCTTGTCATTGCGGTATCAATGCGTGTAGTAGGGGTTCTTCTCGTATCATCATTAATGACGTTACCAGTTGCAGCAAGTATTCGTATTGCGAATGGATTTAAACAAACAATTTTCTTCTCCATTTTATTTGGTGAAATTGCAGTAATTGGTGGAATGTTTGCTTCGTATCAACTTGATTTAGCACCAGGTGGTACAATTGTTATGATAGCGGTTCTTATTTTAATTGGTGCGATTTTATGGAAAAAGAAAAAAACTGCATAAAGTAGGGATAGATATGAATCTAACAGAAGCTTTACGCCTAATGAAAGATAAAGGATACAAACATACTGGGAAAAGGGAAGAAATGCTCAGGTTATTTGCAGCTCACAATCGTTATTTAACGGCGAAGGACGTTTTAGAGCATATGAAGGATGATTATCCAGGTCTTAGTTTTGACACGATTTATCGTAACTTAACGGTGTTTGCTGAAATCGGTGTTTTAGAACAAACGGAATTAAACGGTGAAAAACATTTTCGTTTTACATGTTCTATTATGGAACATCATCATCATTTCATTTGTTTAGATTGCGGAGGGACGAAAGAGATTACTTCTTGCCCGATGGATTTTATGAATAAAGATTTTAACGGTTATGAAGTAACTGGTCATAAGTTTGAAATATACGGCCGTTGTCCAAAATGTGCAAAGTAAAAGCTCGTCAGTTCTATAACTGACGAGCTTTTTTACGTAGAAAAGAAGGTTGCTCACAAATATAGTGGGCAACCTTCTTTTTATTGTTCTTGTGTTTCTTTTTCTTTTTCTCGTTCAGCAGCCATTTCAGCAGCAATTACGTCGATTTCTTTTTTCAGTTCTTCTACCATTATTTCTTCTGGTACTTTACGAACGACTTGCCCTTTACGGAATAATAGTCCTTCTCCGCGTGCGCCGGCAATACCGATATCAGCTTCACGAGCTTCACCAGGACCATTTACAGCGCAGCCAAGTACTGCAACTTTAATTGGTACTTGTAGTGTAGAAATATATTCTTCCACTTCGTTAGCGATACTAATTAAATCAATTTCAATACGACCGCAAGTTGGACAAGAAATAAGTGTTGCTGCATTAGATGCAAGGCCGAATGACTTTAATAGTTCACGCGCAACTTTTACTTCTTCAACTGGGTCAGCACTTAATGAAATACGTAGTGTATTTCCGATACCTTTACTTAAGATTGCTCCAAGACCAGCGGCACTTTTTACAGTTCCGGCAAATAACGTTCCAGATTCTGTGATACCTAAATGTAGTGGATAATCAAAAGCACGTGCAGCTTTTTCGTATGCTTCAATTGCCAAGTTAACATCAGAGGCTTTCATAGATACGATAATATCATGGAAATCTAAGTCCTCTAAAATTTTAATGTGATGTAGGGCGCTCTCAACCATACCATCTGCAGTTGGGTATCCGTACTTTTCTAAAATGTGACGCTCTAATGAACCTGCGTTTACACCGATACGGATTGGAATACCACGTTCTTTTGCTGCATTTACAACAGCTTCTACTTTATGGCGACGACCAATGTTACCTGGATTGATACGTACTTTATCAATGCCGCCTTCAATTGCTTTTAAAGCAAGGCGATAATCAAAATGAATATCAGCAACAAGTGGAATGTTGATTTGTTTTTTAATATCAGCAATAGCATTTGCTGCGCGTTCGTCTGGAACAGCAACACGCACGACTTGACAGCCAGCTTCTTCTAAACGTTTAATTTCAGCAACTGTTGCTTCAACATCATGTGTTTTTGTTGTTGTCATACTTTGTATAATTAATTCATTATTACCGCCAATTGTTAAATTACCGACTTTAACTGGACGTGTTTTTGTACGATGAGTCATTTCATTCACGAATAGATCGCTCTCCTTATAAAAGAAGTTTCTTATTTAGTCCCTTATATCAATGATAGTATACGTGATACAGGGCTATAGAAACCGAAGTGCTCGGTTTCACTTTTACTATTGTATCAGCGCCTTTATGTAATTGACAAGGATTAAGTGATTGCTTATTGATATAACGGGAATTTATAAGACTTTCCAAGTTGTATTTTTGTAGCAGGTGTATTTTTATTTAATTGTTTAAAATCATCAATTACTTTTTCGATAGAAGGAATTTTCTTCTTATTGATCGCTTCTGTAATGGAAAGAACCGTATCACCTGTTTTGACTTCAATTGTTTTATAAGTGACATCTGTTTCTTTTTCCGCTTTGTTTTCTTTCTTTTGTTTTGTATTTGTACTTTCTTGTTTTATCGTTTCGGCCGCATTTGTCTTTTTATATGAACTTAACATCGGTAAAGTGCCGATTTTTATATCGTAATAAAATATATAACCAAGCACAAGCACGAATAAGAATATACCTAATCTCTTCATATTCTTCACTCCTTTGCTAGGAATATATGCTTGTCCAAAAAAAAAATGCCTATTTAGGCATTTTTTTCGTTCGGCTTTGGAACTTCTTTAATTGTTAAGTATAGAACAATTAAAACAACTGCGATATAAATGAATGTTGAGCCAGGTACAACGATTTTGAATAAATCCATAATCA